>JBKPNP010000903.1:0-5689 GCA_046732775.1 Acidobacteriota bacterium | reverse complement strand
GCACACGCTCGATCTGTGGGGTGCCGACGTCGATCACGATTGGCCCTGGTGGCGCAAGATGCTGCCATTCACGCTAGATAGGATCCTGAAGTAACAGATGTTCTTGTCGGTCACCGATGTCGAAAGTCCTGCACGCGAGCGTTAAGCGCAGCCCAGCTTCGCCGCCGTCTCTTCCTCTCACCGCGTTCAATTCCGAAGGTACGATATGGTTTCACTCATTCGAATTCTCGCGGATCGACGGCGCCTCCGACTTGAGCGTCGATACTCTGAAAATCGCAGACGTAGTTTTCATTGACTAAACATCTATAGGGGCGTAGTGTCGCCTGCAAAGGACTTTGCGAATGAAGATAACGGCCCGAGCAATAGAAGTTATTGCCAACGTTTTGATCATTGCGTTGGCTCTGTTGCTCGGAACCGTAGTTGTTCACAAATACTTTTTCAAAAAGAGCTCTCCAACTGAAGCCGCGCGGATTCAACCAGTACTTGGTTCGAAAATAACTTTCTCTGGGGTAGATTGGACAAGTCAGCCGAAGACTTTAATCCTCGCCCTTCAGACCGGGTGTCGTTTCTGCAATGAAAGTGCGCCTTTTTACAAACGCATCATTGATGTCACTCGGGGCAAAAACGTTAAGCTGGTCGCGATCTTTCCCAGTCCTGTTGAGGAAAGCGCGGCACATCTGAACCAACTAGGCCTTACTGATCTGGAGGTGAAACAGTCGCCTTTGAAGGCGCTGCAAACCAACGGCACACCAACGCTGATTTTGATCAATCAAAAAGGGGAGATTACTGATTTCTGGATGGGAAAACTTGAGCCCGACAAAGAGAATGAGGTAATCGGTAAGCTAACGTCTTAAAGGAGCAAACATGAAAGACGCTCTAACGTTCAAAATCATGAGGAAAGTCTTGATCCTGGCTTTCCTGGTAATCGGTTTTGTATTTGTCGTCTCATCTGACAACACGACTCAACCGGTTCGCGCATGGATATGTTGTGAAGATTGCGATGTGCCTCCTGGCGGGGAGGTATCTCCACACGACTATTGCACGGCCCATTGCGGTGCTAGTTCAGGAACTTGCTACGACCAATGTAGAACGGGCATTGCTTTTTGTTGGCAGCATTGCAACATCTGCGACGGCACAGAGTGCTCCGGAGGTTATGAATGCTATTCCGGGATTTGTATTAACGGCCTCTGCCAATAAAAGACCGCGGGCTCCTAATAAGCAATCGTAGGTCGCCTCACCCGCTTGCGAACTCAATGAATCTCACAGGCTTCAGTGAGTTATCCAACCGTATTTGTCAATATCGCAACCTTTGCCTACCCTGGATCTTCCCCGCCTTTCTTGCCTTTCTTCTTCGCCGGATCAACCTCGCGCGGGCGCGTAGTTGGTGGTGGTGGGCCGTCAACCTTCGGCGTGATCGTTTCGACGCGCGGCACCGGGTTTGGCGCGGCTTCTTCAGCACGCGGCGGTGGCGGTAAAGTCATTTGCTCGAGCTTTGGTTCAGTGGTCGCAGCCGGCAAGTTAGTCTTATCTTCGTCTTCCTCTTTAGACGAGTCTTCGTTGAATTGCGCACGCTCGGCCGCCAGTTCGCGTTGTCGCTGACGGAATAGCTCCTTCATGTCTTCAGGCATTCCGGGCGCTTTCGGAAAGTCTTCTTTCGGCTTGTCCTTGAGGAAGTCGCGCATGAAATCGATGAAGAATGGCAAAGCGCCGACGCCACCCGTCATTTCGTTACCCAGCGGTTTCTTCTTGCCCGGGTAGCCCATCCAAACACCGGTAACGTACGTCGGCGTGTAGCCGATGAACCAAACGTCGGTGTGATCGTTGACCGTGCCGGTCTTGCCCGCCAGGGGAACGCCGAGCGATGAGGCGGCGGTGGCGGTGCCAAACTGAACTACGCCTCGCATCATCGAAACCATCGTCAAGGCGACGTATTCGTTCACAACTTTGTAAGTCGTTTTCTCCCACTCTTCCAGGACGGCGCCATCGCGATCCAGGACGCGACGCACCAGGTGCGGCTCAACGCGGATACCTTTATTCGGGAAGGCTGAATAGGCAGACACCATTTGATCGAGCGGCACCTCGGTCGCACCAAGCGCGGAAGGAAGGTAGGGAGCCATCGGAACTTTAATGCCAAAGCGCCGCACCATCTGCGAGCCTGTTTGAATGCCGACGGTCTGCAGCAGATGGACCGCCGGCACGTTCATCGATTTTGCGAGCGCCATCTTCATCGGCAGGTCGCCGTTGCCGAGCGAGCCGTCGTAGTTGTGCGGCTGCCAGTTGCCGATGGAGATGGGCGCGCCGCTCACGGTTGTATCCGGCGTCATGCCCCACTCGACAGCGGCAGTGTAAACGAACGGCTTGAAGCAAGAGCCGGTTTGGCGGTATGCCTGCGTGGCGTTATTAAACTTACTGGCGCTGTAGAAGTCGTAGCCGCCAATCATGGTTACGATTTCACCGTTCTTGGCGTTGAGCGTCATCATCGCGCCGGCGACCGCGGGCACTTGCGACAGTTCAACTTTAAGCCGCCGGCTCTTTTCGTCGACTTCCGCGATCTTAAACTCGCACAAGTAGCCCGGCTTCAGTTCGTCCTTCGGTTGCCGGTTTGACCAACCCATGTCTGCTGAACCGACCGTCGCGGTGTAATTCCCGAAGCGGATGGTTGCTTCGTTTTTAGCGCGATCGACTTTCATTACCAGGCCGGTGAGGTAACGACCCTGCTCGTAGTCGTTGCCGTACCAGTCCGGGTCTTTGTAATTCGAGAGTTCCTGTGGCGTGGGCTGACCGTTCGCAGCGGGAATGGTGCGGTAGTTCGAGCGCCAGCCGCCGTGCGACTTGTCATAACGACGCAGACCGGCGCGCACAACTTCATAAGCTTTCTTTTGCGCGGCCACATTGATGGTCGTGTACACCGACAAACCGCCCTGGGCCACGCGCGTCGTGTATTTATCTTCAAGCTCCTGGCGAACGTTCTCCACCGGATAATCAAACGCGCTCGACTTCGGCTGCGACTGATAGTAGGCAGTGTCCGCAAGTTGAATGGGTTTGGCTTTGGCAGCGTCAACTTCAGCTTGAGTGGCGAAGCCATTCTTGGCCATCAGGTCCAGCACCAGGTCACGACGTTCTTTGGCGCGCTGCGGATTGGACGTTGGTGAATACTCGCTGGGTGCTTTTGGCACGCCCGCAAGCAGCGCCGCTTCTCCGATCGTCAGGTCCTTCGCTTGTTTGTTGAAATACGTTTCGGCTCCGGCCTCGACACCGTAAGCATTTGCGCCCAGAAAGATATGGTTAGCGTAAAGCTCCATGATCTGGTTCTTGGTGTAGTAGCGTTCGATCTGCAGCGCGAGCGCCCATTCGTTCATCTTGCGCTTGAGCGTTTGCTCTTTCGAGAGGAACAGGTTTTTTGCGAGCTGTTGGGTGAGGGTTGAACCGCCTTCAACTTTGTCGCTGGTGAGGTTCTTCCAGGTGGCGCCGATGATACGAATCGGATCGATGCCCACGTGATCGTAAAAGCGCGCGTCCTCCACGGCGAGGATCGCATTCTTCATGACTGGCGGAATCTCGTCGTACTTGAGTGGAATGCGTTTCTCGAGCGCGAACTCGCCGATCACGGTCGTGCCGTCGTCGGCGTAAACGCGTGTGACTACGCTCGGGCGATAAGTGGCGAGTGAAGCGACTTCGTTAGCGGCGCGTGAATAGTTGAGCTCGTAAGCGGCGATGATTCCGGTCAATCCACCAGCCGCGAGCGCTAAGAATAAAACTGCCGGCAGCCAGAAGCGACGAAGGATGTGTTTGCGCTGTTCGGCCGGCGCCATGACGATTGCTTTGGGATAATAAGCTTTAATTCCGGGATGTTTTGCAGCCATTATTTCGCGACCTCTCGCCAACCAGCTTGCTTTATGAAGACAAAATCGGGCAACGTGGATTCCCACAGTAGAGAACTTCGCGAAGGTTTTCGCGGTGAACGGATTATAACTTAGCGTGCGCTTCGCGGCTTAGCCGCCTGATGTGCGCAAGGCCTGCGGCCTTCCGGTGAAGGTTCATATAGTCTCTTGGGCTTTGCCCAATAGGGCGCAGCCCCAGCGAATGACGGGGTTAACAGAAAGGCGGAGCCTTTCCGCACATCAGGCGGCAGAGCCGAGCGTTTAATCGCCAACAATCCGTTGTAACCGGAAGAAGATTACATTCGCGCGGTGCGCGGTGACCTGACATCTTCTTCCGCTTTCCTTATAATCTCTTCCGCAAACGACGGGGGCGACAGGCTTCGACAGGGGTTTTGACGACCGACGGATGCCATGCCGGGCTACCTTATGCAGCTCGTTAAAAAGCGTAGGGAAAAAACAATTGCCAACTCTAATGAGTTTGCACTGGCTGCCTAATTAGCCGCCAGCGTCTCGCCGCAAGTTGCTTATGCGCGCGGAGGGAGATGTCACTCAGATAAGCTAGCGCCGGCTTTCGGTCCGTGGGCCGGCGCGAAACTAAGTCGGACTAGCTTCGACCGCGGTCTTGTCACTTCACTTACTCGGTCGTAAGCGAATAACCGCGCGCTCGACGTGCGGACAAGAGAAGTGACTAAGCATGTAGAGTCTTTCGGCGGCTTCTCTTGGATCCGAGTTCAATTCTCGGCGCCTCCACCAATCTTTGAATTTCGGATCCGCAATCCGGACGTAAACCAGAACCTGCGAGCACTCATATAGTTCCTTTTCACCCTTCAGGAAATTTGCGATGACCACCGCCACTCAACTGATAACTGCGGAACAACTACTCCGGTTGAGTGGTGAAGGTCATTATGAATTGGTGAAAGGAGAACTCTTCACGATGTCGCCATCCGGTGAAGAACACGGCGCGATAACCGTGAAGATTTCCTCGCGCCTGAACGATTTCGTAGAGGCCCATCAATTAGGAATAGTTTACGGGGCCGAAACAGGATTCAAGCTCGAAAGCGATCCAGACACTGTACTTGCGCCCGACGTCGCTTTTATCCGCCGCGAAAAAATCACAAAGCTCTCGAAAGGTTATCGCACGGGCGCGCCGGACCTCGCGGTCGAAGTCATTTCACCAAACGAAAGCAAGCGTAAGATTGAACAAAAGACGACACGCTGGTTGCGAGGCGGAGCTTCGGTAGTGTGGAACGTATATCCCGAATCACGAACGGTTACGGTGCACCGTTTGAACGCCGACCCGAAAGTGTTGTTAGAGAAAGATGAACTAACTGATGACGAAATCGTTCCGGGGTTTCGTTTACCGCTTTCTCAAATTTTCTTCTAAACCGGCTTACCGCTTTCCCCATTGCAACGAACCCTTCCGATTGGCATTTTTGACAGCGGCGTTGGCGGCTTAACTGTCTACCGTGCTTTACACGAACGACTTCCCAACGAGCACTTCGTCTACCTCGGCGACACCGCGCGTGTGCCCTATGGCACTAAGTCACTGGCAACGGTCGAACGTTACGCGATCGAAAACTCGAAATTTCTTGAAACGCACGGCATCAAGTTGCTGGTCGTTGCGTGCAACACTGCTTCAGCCCTCGCGCTGCCTGCCATACGCGCGAGCGTAAACGTCAAAGTCGTAGGTGTGACTGGCCCAGGCGCACGCGCCGCTGCAAAACTTTCGCGTGGTAAAAAGATCGCAGTGATCGCCACCGAAGCTACGGTGCAAAGTGGCGCGTACTCAAAGTCGATCGCTGCTGTGG
>JBKPNP010000902.1:0-1922 GCA_046732775.1 Acidobacteriota bacterium | reverse complement strand
TAACGCGCGCGGCCGGAGTTAATAATCATCGTCGTCGCCACACACAGCGCGACGGAAGCCAGCAGTTGATTGGCGATGCCGAACATCGGCCAGATAGTCGAAATAGATCCCGACCAGATGAACGCCGCCCAGGCGGCTACGACGAGGGCAGAAGTAGTGACCGAACCCGGCAGCCAGTTGGGTTCTTCAAGTTTCCGATAAAAACGGCCGCCAAACTCGCCCACCAAAAATCGCGCGACGCGCGTGCCGGTATCGATGGTGGTGAGGATAAACAACGCTTCAAACATGATCGCGAAGTGATACCAGTACTTCATTAGCCCGCGGAGGCCGGGGATGCCGTCGAAGATTTTGGCGATGCCGAGCGCTAAGGTGACCGCGCCTCCGGTGCGGCCGCGCAGATTCTTTTCCCCGGATTGCTGCTCAAGCCGGTCAATCTCTTGCGGTTGCAGATTGAACCCCTCCGCCGTGTGCGTATCGACTAACCGTACGTAGGCTGCCTTTTGTGCGTCGGTTTTCTGCGCGGTGTTTATGGCGAAATAGTCGCCCGGGAAAAGGGAAGTCGCGGCAATCAGCGCCACGACCCCGACCACGCCTTCCATCAACATCGAGCCGTAGCCGATCATGCGCGCGTCAGTTTCTTTCGCGATCATTTTCGGCGTGGTGCCGGATGAAATTAGCGCGTGGAATCCGGAAATCGCGCCGCAGGCGATGGTAATAAACACAAACGGATAAAGCTTGCCGGGTATCACCGGGCCGCCGCCGGCAGTAAACGGAGTGAACGCCGGCATATTCAAATTCGGGTGGACGATGATTACGCCGATGATCAAGAAAGCTATCGTGCCGACTTTTAAGTACGACGATAGATAGTCGCGCGGACAGAGCAACATCCACACCGGCAACACGGAGGCGATGAAACCGTAAGCCGCCATCAGGACGATCAGCGAATTCCTTGAAAGCGTGAAGGTCTCGGCGAGCGGTGAATCTGCAATGCGTCCGCCGAGGTAAACAGCGGCGAGCAACCCGAGCACGCCAATGATGCTCGCTTCACCAATCTTCCCTTTGCGAAAGCGGTACATGTAGAGGCCCATGAAGAGCGCGAGTGGGATAGTGAAAGCGACTGTGAACGTTCCCCAGGGCGACTCAGCGAGCGCGTTCACTACAACTAGCCCCAGACCCGCGAGCGCAATAACCACGATAAAAAGAATCGCGACGCCGGCTACAAAACCAGAGAGAGGACTAATCTCCGTCCGCGCCATCTCGGCCAATGATTTTCCTTTGCGGCGAACACTGCCCGCGAGGATCATGAAATCGTGGACCGCACCGCCGAGGCAGACGCCAATCACCAGCCAGAGCAGTCCGGGCAGAAAACCAAATTGCGCTGCCAGCACTGGTCCGATGAGCGGGCCCGCGCCGGAGATCGCGGCGAAGTGGTGACCGAACAATACCCACTTGTTGGTCGGGTAGTAGTTGTGGCCGTCGTACTGAGTTTGGGACGGCACAGGCCGCGAATCGTCGAGCGCGAGTACGCGAGCGGCAATGAAAGCCGAGTAATAGCGGTAGGCGATCGCTATAACACAAAGTGAACCGACAATTATGGGAAGTGCGTTCATAAGTCTGTCAGTTAATTAGCCGCCAGAATCTGTGTGACCCACTGCTTGGTAAAGTCGCGCAACACGTTAACGTCGTCTTCGGCGGTATATTTCCGGTAGGTGTAAACGTAAATCATCCTGTCCTTTACTCTCAGGTAGGTTAGGCCACCGAGTAGCGGAGTGGTTACAACTGAATCGCCGGAAGACGCAGTCATTTTCATTAACAACATTACTGAGTACACATTCGGCCGGGTATCGAATTCCCCGAGCCTGGTAAGTTGCGGTAAATCGACTTGCGTTTCCTTATTGTTCAAATTACTCAGTCCTTGATTG
>JBKPNP010000901.1:0-1222 GCA_046732775.1 Acidobacteriota bacterium | reverse complement strand
TGATGTTTGGCGCAACGAATGGCGGAAGATCAATCCCGGACCTCCGGCTGCGGAGTGTCCCACCTGCGCGCTGGGTCGCTTTGAGAGTCTCGAGGCGACGAACGGCGATTTCGTCGCTGTGTTGTGCGGCCGCAATGCAGTACAGATTTCGCCCGAACATTCGACGCGTTTAAATCTCCAGGAACTGGCCGACAAGCTGCGCGCGATGGGCGAGGTAAAAGTCAATGACTATCTGGTGCGCTTTCGCACCGGCGAATTTGAGCTGACTATATTTCAGGATGCGCGTTCTATAATTCGTGGGACCGACGAAATCAAAATCGCGCGCTCGCTATACGCAAAATTCATAGGAAACTAAAACACTAAAAATGCTTCAAGCTAAACCACGGAAACATAACTCGACATACTTGAGTCGCCTGATTGCTGCGACTGTTCTGATTGCTTCATTGGCCGGCGTTGGCCAAGCGGGTCAACCGGTAATCTGGGAAACCTCGGGACGCGCTGACTTGTTAAAAGGCGATGCGCGCGGCGTTTCGATCAGCGACACCGGCATGTTGATGCTGGCGCCTCGTCTCACCGAAATTTTTAACACCGAACAGGCATTCGTGTGGTCGAGCGCAATCGACGCACAGGGCAACGTTTATTTGGGCACCGGACACGACGGCAAGATTTTTCGAGTTTCACCCGATGGCCGAGGCTCTTTGTTTTACGACGCGGCCGAGTTGGACGTGACTGCGCTCGTAACTGGCCGCGATGGATCTCTTTATGCGGGCACATCGCCGGACGGCAAAGTTTACCGGATCACCTCAGATGGCCGCGCCGAACCATACTTCGATCCCGGCGACAAGTACATCTGGTCGCTCGCGGTGCTCAACGACAATTCGCTTGCGGTCGCAACCGGTGACAACGGGAAGTTGTATCGCGTGCGCGCCGCGGGCGCTAAACCGGAATCGTCCTTATTGATTGCGACTAACCAGACCCATGTTATGTCGCTTGCGGTCACCGCGCAGGGAGATTTGATTGCCGGTACAGACCCGGGCGGATTGGTCTTGCGAATCTCGCCGGAGGGCAAAGCCTTCGCATTGTTCGACGCGCACTTACGAGAAATCCATGCACTCGCTCCGGCTGCCGACGGTTCAATCTACGCGCTGGCCTTAAGCGAAGCGGCTTCAACCGCGCGCGGCCAAACTGTTCCAGCGCCCGCGGCTGCCGCTGCCGACAGCGG
>JBKPNP010000900.1:0-6176 GCA_046732775.1 Acidobacteriota bacterium | reverse complement strand
GAATACGCCGTTTGGGACGACAATCTGCACGGCGTGATCGCGAAGAGTATTCGCGATAGTCAGAAGTACCGCTTCCGTCTGTTTAAGTACGCCTCACTCGGCGAATGAACACCGACTGGACCGGACCGGAGCGCAAGCGGACGCCTGCGCTCCAATCCACTCCATTTAACATGCAATTGAACAGACACCTCGCCGTTATCCTTACGCCGCCGCTGCTTCCGGTTCTGCTTAGTCAGGGTTACTGGTTAAGAAAGAAGACGCCGCGACTACCAGCCGCTGCCGGGCCGCTTGAAGGCTCTGTCGGCGGCGTTGGAGAACCGCTGCGAGTGATCGTACTCGGGGAGTCTACGGCAGCGGGCGTGGGCGCTCGTACACATGAAGTTGGACTGGCCGGACAATTTGCAGACGTGCTAGGCCGCACAACTAAACGGGTCGAGTGGAGCGTATTCGCCCGCTCGGGAATCAACGCCCGAAAGAGTCGACTCGAGCTCGTGCCACAGCTGGCCGGGACGCACGCTGCGGTCGTGGTAATCGCGCTCGGGGTTAACGACACGATAGAGCTGCATACAGCGAGGCGCTGGACTGCCGATATGCGAGCACTCATTGAGGACGTGCGCGCCCACGTCGGCGAGGCAACGATTGTGTTGTCTGGAGTGCCGCCGCTTGATTACTTTCCGGCGCTGCCGCAGCCGCTCAGTTTTGTTTTGGGAGCGCGATCCGCAGCCCTGGAGCGCGCGGCAATCCGCCTCGCTTCAGCAATGCAGGGTGTGATTCATGTTCCATTTCAGATAGATAGGCACCGGGTTCGCGAAGTGTTCTGCGCGGATGGTTTTCATCCAAGTGAGGCTGGCTACACGCTGTGGGCTGAACGATTGGTAAGCGCGTTGCTTGCGAACTATGAACTTTGATTTTTGGGTCTTTGGTCTTTGAACTTTCCGTTTGGCAGCGGAACTCGAAGTTGCAATCGGGACAAAAACTAAGACCAAAGACCAAAGTCCAAGCTTTTATTTTTGAAACGCGTCGCCGCCGAGAAAATTCTCACGAACGTAGGAGACGGTGTCGTGAAGCGTTTCGCCGGGATCGCGTGGGCGAAAACCCAGTTCGCGAGAAGCCTTGGCGCAGTTGAGATACCAGAAGTACTGCGCCATCTCAATCGCACCGGGTTCAACTGGCGAAGCGAAATTCCACTGGCGAAATAGGGAATCGACGAGCTGCGAACCCGCCACCATCACTCGGGAAGGCAGCGCTATTTTTGGCGCCGAGATTTTGGTTAGTCGTTCCAGCCGTCCAAAGAACCGATCGAAGGTCCAGTTGGCGACGCCTAGTAGATAGCGTTCGCCGTGCCGGCCTTTCTTCATCGCGACCTGAAATGCTTTGGCAGCGTCGCGCGCGTCGACGAAACTCAGGCCGCCGGTCGGTACGGCACTAATCTTCCGCGCCATGAAATCTAGGACGATTTTTGTCGAACTCAGGCGATCGTCGCCGGGCCCAAGCAGCAGGCTCGGGTTCATGATTACCAGACGCAGCCCTTTACCTTGAAATCGCTCCAGCGCCGCCATTTCCTGATAGACCTTGCTCGCGTAGTAAGGCCAGCGAGCGACGATGTCCAGCGGCGGTGGATAGGATTCGTCGGGAATGACGTCGCCGTCGTCCGTCACCGCCAGCGTACCGCTGGTAGAAGCCAGCACGATTGTTTTCACGTCCGCAGCCTTCGCCGCGTCGCACAGCAACCGCGTGCCTTCAACGTGAACTCTATACATCTCGCGCGCATCGTCGCGTTCGCGCGAAACCTTGCCGGCCAGATGGTAAATCTCACTGATACCCTCGACCGCGCGCTTTACATCGCTCTCTTTGGTGATTGAACCTTCGAGCGTCTCCACACCGAGACCAACCAGCCAGTCGGGAATGCTGGTGGCCATAACGCGAATGTCCTTGGCGCCGTCGGCAATCAACTGGCGCACCAGGTGAGAGCCGAGAAAACCAGTGCCGCCAGTCACGAGTGTCGCCGCGCGCGGCCGTTTTTCAATGGCTGCCCGGCGCTTCGTGTCTGGCTTCGTTGGTGTTATCCGCGCAGTACGCTTTTGTGGTTTCTTCGCGGGCATAAAAGCTAAGAACGGGTTTCAGGTTTCAAGTTTAAAGTTTCAAGTTCAGATTTCGTTAGACTCACTGTCAGCCATGATCGAGCCCGGAACTTAAGACAAACTTGGAACTTGAAACTTGAAACCTGAAACTTTTTTACTCATTACTAATCACAGTCTTTCGTCGCTCCGCCTTCCACTGCTTCCGGAGTTCTTTCGCGTCGAATTCCCGGCGCGTTCGATCGCGCAAATTCTCAACTTCATGCTTCACTCGCGCGGCGATTAGTCGGTATGCCTCGGCGCGCGGCATTCCTTTAGTCAGCGCTTCAAGTTCGCTTATTTCGAGATAACGACCGATGCGCGCCCCAACCTTGCGATTCTTGATGAGGTTGGAGCCTTTGGGCATCGCGTCGTAGGTGCCTTCCAAATACACGGGGAGGATACCGACGCCTGTGTGCAATGAAAGGTAGCCGATGATCGGTTTAAACTCCGCCATCTCTCCGGTTACGGATCGAGTGCCCTCCGGGAAGATGAGCGCGTTATAGCCGCGGTTCAAAAACGAACTGGCGTGACGCAACGATTGCCGCAAGGATCCGGTGCGCTCCATCGGCACGAGGTTGGTAAAGTTTTCCATCACCGCCCGCTTGTATTTCGTGTCGAAGAAGTAATCGGCGGCGGCCAACACCACCATGTCTTTACCGGCCTCGGCCAGAGCCATTTTGGTGAGCCCCATATCGAGGTGCGACGAATGGTTGGCGGCGACGATGAAATTTGTGTGCGCCGGGATGTTGCCGCGTCCTTCGTAATGCGTGTCGAGGAACCGATCGTAGAACAGCCGCTGCAAAAGGTCGCCCGCTTTAGTTCCTGCTCGTCCCACCACGGACGGCACGCGAATCTCTTCGTCGGCTTCCGGTCGAGAATTTGCGCGTGCCTCCGCGCCGCGCTGCGAAGCTCCCGGCTTGCGACTGACCACGCCGGCGAGCTCACGCACGTCCTGCGCTTCGTTCAGTCTCTCCGGAGCGGTAATCGAACCGCCCGAGTTTTCTATTGCGGCTGCAAGCTCGACGAACATCAAACTGTCGAATCCTAAATCCGCCAGCCGCGAGCCTGCAGATATTTCACTCGCAGGACGATTGGAGACGGTGGAGATAATGTTTATGAGCCAACGCGCTTCAGCGTCCGCGCCGTTGTCGCTGCGCGTGGCCGCGTCGGATTTGTTTTCGGCTTCCAACGCGCGCATCAGGGTCACCACTTCCGCGCGTTTTACCTTTCTCGTTGCCGTCCGCGGCAGCTCGTCGTCTGTAAAATGCAGCACCTTCACGCGCTTGTAGTAAGGCAAGGAAGCGGAAACTTCGCGGAAGTGTTCCTCGACCCGGCGTCGCAGCTCGGAACGTGACAAGGTGATGTCATACTCATCGTCAGCGACTACGAGACACGCCACCTTTTCCCCGATGCCGTCAGGTAGGCCGACGATACTGAGTTCCTTAACATGTGGTGAATTCGCGTAGACCTCTTCAAGTTCATCGGGGTAAACGTTTTTGCCGTTGGTGTCGACAATGATCTCTTTAGAGCGTCCGACGAGGAACAGGTTGCCGTCGTCATCAACTTTGCCGAGGTCTCCGGTGTACAGCCAACGTTCAACCAGCGCCTGGCGGGTCGCGGTTTCATCGGAGTAATAACCGAGCATCACGTTTGGCCCGCGCGCAATCACTTCGCCCACACCGCTCGCATCGGGATTCGATATCTTTACTTCGACTCCGGGCAACGGACGGCCAACACTGCCCGTCAGCATTCGATTCTCAGGGCGCGTCACTGTCAGAACTGGCGATGCTTCGGTCAGGCCGTAACCTTCGAGGATCGTGAATCCAAGCCCCTGAAAGTCTCTCTGAATTGTTTCACTCAGCGCGGAACCGCCGCTTATGAAGTAACGAATGCGGCCTCCTAACCCCTCGTGAATGGGGTAGAAGAGCACCGGCCCGAAGTTCAGCGGGGTGTTGTCGCGAATCCAGGCGTTCGCCTTAATCAAGGAATCAGCGGTCTTACCAATCCAATCGCTGCGCTCGTAAAACTTGTTCTTGATGCGGCGATGCAGCAATTCCCAGAGTGCCGGCACGCCCACCATGCCAGTAACGTGTCCGTTCTTGATCGCGCGCGCCAGGGCGTCGCCTGTGAGCTCGGGCAAGTATGTGATCTGTGCGCCGCGGCTCAAAGGAGTCAGAAAGCCGGTTGAGAATTCGAAGGTGTGGTGTAACGGCAAGACCGAAAGCACACCGTCCTTTGTGGTCATGTCGAACACGGAGGACAACATGGAAACCATGCTGGTGAGATTCCGGTGCGAAAGCATGACGCCCTTCGGACGTCCGGTAGTGCCGGAAGTAAAAATGAGTGATGCCAAAGACTGTGCAGTCACACGTGCGGGGAGCATCGCAATCCGTTCGTCTTCAGTTTCCTGATCCGGTATCGCGAAGACATCGTCGAAGGTCCACAGGGCAGGGGAGAGACCAGCTGCTATTAACCGTTCCTTGAGGTCAGCGTGTTCAGCGAAAAGCTTTTCGCTGATGACGATGCCCGCCGCCTCACCTGCGCGCGCGAAGCTCACAATCTCATCAATAGAGCTCTCCGGATCTACCGGGATACAACTGGCTCCCGTTTTCAATACGCCGAAATACGTCATGCCCCATTCCGGCGCGTTGTGGCTGACCAGCATGACGCGATCACCCGGCTTGATACCGTGCGCGGCCAGGAAGCCGGCGGCGCGTGTTGCCAGCTCACGCATGTCCGCATAGGTGTATTGCTCGTGGCGCCCGTCGCGCTCAATGCGCATGGCAACCCGGGTGGCGTGCCGCTTGGTTGAGGTTTCAAACAGCTCGAGCAAATCGCGGTAGGTGTAAATCCGTTTGGGTTGCGCCCGCATGTCTTCTTCGAGCGTGGGAAACACCCACTTCTTCAGGCCCGGAAGATGGATGTTCATCCAGTAGTCGTACCAGTCAAACTGTTCCGGATTCCAGCGCAGCAGACTTTGTTCGTCACTGCGGATGCGTTCAAACAGTGCGCGGACGTTATCCGAGCGGAACATGTAGGCGTTTTCGATCGTGAACGGCCGGAAGATATCAAACGCTTCCGTAGTTTCGTGCGTGATCTCTTCGACCCGGTCGACCGTGCTCTTCATGCGATCGATTACTTCGACCATGCGCCCGCCGCCCCAACGCGGTCGCGCGCGATCGAGCAGCTTCGACGCTTTCTTCGCAGCCGCGTTGAACATCGGCACAGAAGTCTTTTCGAAATGGTCGTTTGAAACCGGACGCGGTTCCATTCGCGCCACGATCTCATTGAGGAACTTGATGCCGGTTTCCTTCTCCTGAAAGTGCCGCCGTTTGTAGAGACCGACCAGCCCGATGATTCGATCCATGTTGTTGGGGTTCGAATCTCCGGTGGCAGCTTGATGCACCAGGCGCGGCTCTTCAACACAAGCCTGCGCCGCTACTGCCAACATCAGTGAAGCAACTTGGTCGACAGGAGTGATATCGAGAATCAGTTTGTCGTTTGCAGGAATCTTCTGCTGGCCCTTCAGCACCAGGAAGATGATGGGCGCAGTTGTCGTAAAGCCTTCGTTCCAACCCGGAAACGGATAGGCGAGCGCCGACTCTACAATGCTTGGGCGCACTATGCTGCGAACGATCCCGGTCTCAGCCGCGACCAGTTGTTCGCCGAGCGACTTGGTGTAGGTGTAAATATTCGGCCAGCCCCACCAGGCGGAACGTTCGACGCCGAGGTCCGTTAACCGGGTACGCGTCCAGACTTTTCGTTCGCGGGCCACCGCCAGCCCCAGCGCGTCGGGATCGTCAGCATCGCGATTTTCCTCGTTCAGCCGCTTACGCGCGAGGTCGCGAAAACGCGCTACCATCATTGCGTCGCGTGCTTCCTCCCGCACTCGTTCGGCTAACTTGGCGCAGTCTCTTATTTCCTGTTCAACGTCAAACTCGACACCCGGCAACTCGTCCTTACGCGGGAAATAGCCAACTACCGGATCGTTTTCCCAAACGGGACCGGAACGATTGCCGGCGACGAAGCAGGTCGATACGTGAATCAGCGCTGGCC
>JBKPNP010000899.1:0-1120 GCA_046732775.1 Acidobacteriota bacterium | reverse complement strand
GCTCGGAACTCGCAGCTACGGTTTAGGAATTATCCCGAGGAACTTGCCCTTCTTCTTTTCTGGCTTAGCCGGGGTGCTGTTGTTTTCCGCAGTCTTCTCGGGTGGCAGTTTCAGCAGCGGCGCCACGGCATCGCGATAATTTGCAGAAACCTTGATGTAGGAATCGTCGCGTATGCGCTGCAAATAATCTTCGCGAGCTTTCGGGCTTCGTTCGATCGTTATCGCTTCACGCACCTGGTTTTCATTGAAGGTCGAGGTGCTGGCGGCTGCGGTGCGCTCGTCAACGCGCAGAATCTGATAGCCGTCCGGAGTTTTCAGCGGATCGCTAATGCCGCCCACCTTCACATTTTTTACGGCGTTGGCAATCTCGCCGCGCAGGTTAGGCATTTCAAAAGTTCCAACTTTCCCCTTATTGGTCGGCGCCACGCGAACTCCGTTGTTCTCTCGTTCGGAATTGGCCGCAGCCACCGAGCCAAAGTCAGCGCCACTGCGCAATTGCGTTACCAATTCATTGGCGCGCGCCTGAACGTCTGCTTCATTCTTGCCGGCAATACTTAAAAAGATTTCAGAGAGGGTTACGGTTTCTGGCTTACGAAACTTGTCCTGATGCTCGTTGAAGTATTTCTTCAGTTCGTCCATCGTCAAACCAAAGAACGTCTTGCGATCCACTTCCTGTTGAATCACCGCCTGCTTCATGATCTCTGTGCGCATGGTTTGCCGGGTCAGGGTGGGATCGACACCGCTCTCGCGCATCGCCGCCTCGAGCTTTTCGATAGTCGGTATCCCCTGTTCCTTTGCGACTTCCAGCATGCGACGGTTCACTTCAGCCTCGACTTCGTTCGCGAGGTCGAGCTCTTTACCTTTTTGAAGCAGCACAGCCTCGTTAACCAGCGTGGCAATCAATTCCGCTTGTCGCTTGGCCACTTCCGCCGCAGCCTCTTGCTCCGACATGCCCGACTGTTTCAGCGCGTCTATGCGTTCGCGAGATTCGCGTTTTAGCATTGATAGCGTGATGACATCATCGTTAACCTGCGCGATCACTTCATCGACGACTTGCAGTTCGCCTTCCTGGGCAAAGCTGGAGGGCGGCGCGAGGGCGAGCGCGGCAAAAACAATTAAT
>JBKPNP010000898.1:0-2147 GCA_046732775.1 Acidobacteriota bacterium | reverse complement strand
CAGCTGTCCAAAATTCTTAATCTTAACGTTGGGGAAACTGTCGTCATCGTGCTTCTTCGCAAATGACGAAACCGCTGAGAGTGTCAAAACCAAAGCCAAAGTTACGAGGGCAGAGGGGAACTTGATATAGGATTTCATTACTCTTTCTAAACTCCTTGTGGTTCGGACGTTTATAGCTGCCGGGCTAATAAGGCTTTTTGAACGAATCGAAAATGGTCAGTTTTCAATCATGTTCCGGTACTAATCCGGAACGCAGCGTCAACACTTTGGGGGTGTTTTTTATTGCAGAACTCGTATCAATCAACCGGAAATAAGATTCAGAAAAGGGTCACGACGTTGCATAAAATCGGCACTCATTCGTAACACTATTTGGAATGCAAAATCGCCGATTTAGACAGGTCGCGCGGCGGCGGCCTGCGGCATTCTTTGCGGTCGCGGACCTGAAGTTACCGGTGGATCTACCCGTTCTTTCAGAGCCTCACGAAACACCTGTCTCATATTTTCAACGAACACGAACCGGATGTCTTTGAACGGTTCTTTCGGAACCTCATCCAGATCGCGACGGTTCTGCTGCGGCAGGATAATTGTGGACACGCGAGCGCGCCTGGCCGCCAACACTTTTTCCTTTACGCCACCCACCGGCAAAACGTTCCCACGAAGGGTAATCTCGCCCGTCATCGCGACGTCCTTCCGAACCGGACGCGCTGAAAGAGCAGACACCATCGCGGTCGCGAGTGTAATTCCTGCTGACGGCCCGTCCTTTGGAATAGCGCCTTCGGGAATATGAATGTGCAAATCGTAGTTACTGAAATCTTCTTCGTTGATTTCCAACTCCTTTGCGCGTGACTTCGCATAGGAGTATGCAGCCTGGGCCGACTCGCGCATCACTTCACCCAGCTGTCCGGTCAATACCAGATTGCCCTTCCCCTTCATCCGCAAGGCCTCGATAAAGAGTACGTCGCCGCCGACTGCGGTCCAGGCGAGTCCAGTTGCCACACCAATCTGATCCTTCTTCAAGACTTCTTCAGGAATAATCTTGGGCGCGCCCAGAAACTCGTGAAGGTTTTTAAGAGACACGCGGACCGACCCTTTATGCCCTTCCGCCAGGCGGCGCGCGACCTTGCGACAAACGCGGCCGATTTCTCGCTCGAGTTGTCGCAGTCCCGCCTCTTGCGTGTACTGCTGGATGATTGCCGTCAGTGCAGTTTTCGAAATATGCAGGTCTTTCGCGGTGATACCGTTCTCTTCCATCTGTTTCGGCAGCAGATGTCGCCGCGCGATCTCGCGCTTCTCTTCTTCGGTGTAACCGGCGAGACGAATCACCTCCATGCGGTCGCGCAACGGCGGCTGGATCGTATCCAGCACGTTTGCCGTCGTCATGAAGATCACGTTAGACAAATCAAAGGTGACGCCGAGATAGTTATCGCGGAAGGTGTTGTTCTGTTCCGGATCGAGCACTTCAAGCAACGCTGACGATGGATCGCCGCGGAAGTCCGCGCCCACCTTGTCTATTTCGTCGAGCATGATTAAAGGGTTATTAGTTCCCGCCTGTTGAATCGATTGAATGACGCGGCCGGGCATGGCGCCGACGTAGGTGCGACGGTGTCCACGAATCTCCGCTTCATCGTGAACGCCGCCTAACGACAGGCGCATGAACTTGCGATCCAACGCGCGCGCGATCGAGCGACCAAGAGAAGTTTTGCCAACGCCCGGAGGGCCAACGAGACACAGAATTGGCCCCTTAGGTTTCTCCTTCAACTTACGGACTGCCAGGGCTTCGATAATGCGGTCTTTAACCTTCTCGAGTCCGTAATGATCCTCATTCAGGATCTGTTCCGCCTTCTGCAAGTCGAGATTGTCCACGGACGCTTTCGCCCAGGGCAGGTCCGTCATGATCTCCATCCAGTTGCGTAGCGTCGCAGTCTCGGCGGCGTCCGGGTGCATGCGCTCGAGTTTTTTCAGCTGGCGATACGCTTCGTCTTCAGCTGCTTTGGGCATGCCGGCGGTTTCAATCTTCTCGCGAAACTGCGCGACTTCTTCCGCCAGCTCGTTGCCTTCTCCCAGTTCGCTTTGAATCGCTTTCATTTGCTGACGCAGATAAAACTCACGTTGCGAACGATCGATATCAGCGCGCGCCTGAGTGTTGA
>JBKPNP010000897.1:0-1666 GCA_046732775.1 Acidobacteriota bacterium | reverse complement strand
TCCTGAACCGGATTGTGGCAACTACGCTCCGCGTTGGTTTTGAGCCGGGCACACAATGGGTATATTCGAATATTGGTTACGCCATCCTGGGCTTCTTGATTGAGACGGTGGATAAAAAACCGTTTGCCGACGCAATGCGGCAGCGCGTGCTGATTCCGCTGGGGATGAACTCGAGCGCCCCGGTGATCTCAAACGACATTCGCGATCGTCTCGCGATCGGCTATGGGCCGCTGAGGCCGGATCGCCCTTTCCCTGTCAGGGGACAATTAGTTGAAGCGCCCTGGCTCGAAGTTGCGGAAGCAGCGGGCAGCATCGCCGCCACTGCTGACGACATGGCGAATTATATGCATCTCCTCTTGAATCGTGGCGCCGGACCCAAAGGCCGCGTGCTATCCGAAAAAGCGTTTGATTTGTTTACTAAGCCGGTGATCAAGTCGCCATTCCGCGGCGAGGATGCAAGTTACGCTTACGGATTGTGGGTGAGCGATACGAACGCGCACACGCTGCTGCGCCACACTGGTGGAATGGTCGCCTTCAGCTCTGCGATGTACGCCGATGTCACTGATGGATTGGCAGCTTTTGCGTCCGTCAATGCGTCGCGATTGCCTGGTGGTTACAGGCCAATAGCAGTCGTTCGTTACGCCTTGGCACTTTTGAACGCGGCTGCAAAGGGAAGCGAGTTGCCGCCGGCGCCGCCAATGCTGCCTGCTCCGGCTTCTATCAAGAAAGCAGCGGACTACGCGGGAACGTTTACGTTGACCTCCGGTGCCGGTGATCGCAAGCTTGTGCTCTCCGCTCAAGGCGACCAGTTAATACTGCACCATGGCGGCACCGAAATTATTCTCGAGCAAGCGGGACCTGACACTTTCTTCGTCAAGCATCCTGATTTCGATCTGTTCACGCTGAGCTTTGGACGTGACAAGGACGTCGTGGTAGAAGCGTTTCATGGCGGCGACTGGTGGATAAACGAACGCTATGCGGGACCGAAGAAGTTTGAGTATCCGAAAGAGTGGGACGCCTACACCGGCCACTTTCATTCAGACAGTCCCTGGTATGGCAGCGTGCGACTCGTGATTCGAAAGGGTGAGCTGCTCGTCGGAGGTGACCAACCGATGGCTGCAGTTGAGCATCGGGTGTTTCGTCCAGCCGGTCACACGAGCGATGCCGACCGCCTGGTGTTCGATACTTTTGCGAACGGCCAGGCGCTGCGCATGACATATTCGGGAGTTGAGTTTTTCCGCGCGTTTACGCCGTGACGGATTCCAGATTCCAAATTTCAAACCACAAAACCAATCGGAGCATTCATAAAAATGACGACGCCATCAGCCAAACAACCATCACCCCAACTCTTTTTCCAAACCATCAATGCCTACCAGCAAACCGAGGCATTGAAAGCAGCCATCGATTTGGAGATTTTCACCGCCATCGGTGAAGGAAACACCACCGCGGCCGACATCGCGAAGAGATGCAATGCCGCAGAACGAGGCATACGCGTTCTCTGCGACTTCCTCTGCATCATGGGTTTTCTCTCGAAGGACGGAAACCGTTACGCCCTGACCCAGGATTCGGCCATCTTTCTCGATAAACGTTCGCCCGCATATCTCGGCGGCGCCACGGAATTTATTTCATCTCAGGACCTCATGGACAATTTCAAGAATTTTGCAGA
>JBKPNP010000896.1:0-4803 GCA_046732775.1 Acidobacteriota bacterium | reverse complement strand
CTGATTACGCCAGTTGTAGAAATCGCTCGCCAACTTGTGTAGATCGGCCGGAGTTTTTGGCTGTTGGCCGAAAGACGGAACGGCTGCAGCCGACAGGAGTGCACACGTGGCGACGAACATAAGCACAGGTTTCATTAGTGTCCTCGTTGGTAGTTAATTGTGCGTGACTGGAGCGCAACCGTACCCGGTTGCGACCGCGGAGATAACTTAAACGCGCAAGCGACGCCTACGCTCCCAACCCCTCGAGTTTGCGTTAGCGAGCGCGCAACAACGCGCGCGCGTTGCGCTGCAGCCCGGAGAGTTTTGCTCGTTTCATGGCGCTGCCGCGAAAGCGTTCGGCATAAGACGCGGGCGTCAGTTGCAGAACGCCGTCCAGCTCTGCGTTCACATTCTGCGCGCGCGGCTCAAACCGACGTTCAGCGGTTGGTAGCTCAAAACGATTCCAGGGGCAGACATCCTGACAGATATCACAACCATAAAACCAGCCCGCCAGGTTCTCAGCAACGTGATCCGGAAGCTCGGGTTCGCGCAGCTCGATGGTCGCGTAAGAAATGCATTTGTTTGAGTCAACCACGTACGGTTCAGTGATCGCTTGAGTTGGACACGCGTCGATGCAGAGGGTGCAGGTCCCGCAGTGGTCCGCGACGGTTTCTTCGTCGTATTCGAGCTCGAGATTAAGTAGTAGTTCGCCAATGAAAACCCACGAACCGTAGTCCATCGTGATCAGGTTCGTGTGTTTACCAATCCACCCAAGCCCCGCGCGCGCGGCCCAGGCTTTATCCATCATTGGTTGAATATCGACGCAAACTTTTCCGTCGGCTTCCGGGATTTCCTGACGAATCCACTCTAGCAGCGAGCGAAGTTTGTCGCCGACGACGTCGTGATAATCGTCGCCCCAGGCATAGCGTGAGATTTTGCCGGTGTCCGGATCGTCAGAATGTTGTGACGGCGTGTAGTAGTTTTTCACCGCCACGATAACTGAACGGGCGGAGGGAAACAGTCGGCGGGGATCTGCGCGCATCTCGGGGTCGCGTTCCATCCACTTCATGTTGCCGTGATATCCGCGCGCGAGCCATTCGCCGAGGCGCTCCCGTTCCTGGTCGAGAGCTGTGGCCGCAACGATCCGAACGTCTTCAAAGCCTTCGCTCAGAAATTTCTGTTTGATTCGCTTTGAAAGCTGAAGACGCTGCGATTCAGCCGGGATGGTGGCGAACCGTTCGGGTGTAACTGCTGCTTGCATTCGCCATTAGCATACGTGTGAGACTGAAGGCCCGTCCAGATCGCACGCCTCGAGAATTATGGCTGTCGACAGAAGGAGGGCAGTTGCCAGGCCCGAAGGGCCGGCAGTAAATAGCCACGACCGTGAGGGCGTGGACTCGACCGGTAATTTATCGATGCAGCGCCGAAGGTGCGGCAGTCGCCTGAAGCCCAAGATGGGCTGTCGCACCTTCGGCAGCTTAAGCTACATCGTCTTCGCACTAAGCCCGCAAGCGGGACGCTTGCGCTCCGGTCACTTAAACCTGAAGTCAGCGCGGTGAATGCTGCCGTCGCTCAACTGCACCACCAGCTGGCGGCACGTTCCAGCCCACGACGAATCTGTCTTCCAGACGTAGACGTACTGGTCGCTGGATGCGTCGTAGCTGAGGCTGCTGCCGCCTGCATTCACTGTGTTTTCGAGAATGACCGCAGGGTCAGAAGAGTTGCACGCGACCTCACCTGAAGACGGTGAATTCGGCGCGAAAATATTCAGTCCCTTGTAACCGCTGAGACTAAATTTCACTGGAATCGCGCGGCCCGCGTTCACCACGTTCACGACGGGGGGATTGCTAACCGGCGGGAAGAAACCGGTGAAGGCGTAGAGCACAGTCACCGTGAAGCTGCAGTTCGAAGTATGCGTGCCATCGCTGGCGGAGGCGTTTACGGTCGTCGTACCGAGCGGGAAGACGGATCCGGACGCCGGGCTGCTGTTGACACTTACGCTCGATGAACAGCCATCCGTGGCCGTCACCGCCGGATAATTCACGACCGCCGAAGTCGCATTCGAATTTGCCGGCAGTATCACCACAACGTTGGCGGGACAACTGATGATAGGCGCGGTAGTGTCGACGATGTTGATAACTACGTCATCCGAATCGGAGCCGCCACCGGTATCCATGACGGTAAGCGTAATTGTGTGGGAACCCGACGGCAGCGAAACGGTTAGCATCGCGCCGGTGCCGAGCGAGGTCGCACCTTCTGTCCAGGTGTAAGAAGAAATCGTACCGCTGCCTGCCGTAGAAGCTGAGCCATTAAGATTGACGGACGTCAGACTGCCGGCACACTCAACAGTTTGATCAGCACCGGCGTTGGCTACTGGAAGCGCCGCCGCGGTGCCAAACTTCTGTATGCGATCGTTGCCAGTGTCGGCGACGTAGTAGTTGTCGCTGGCATCCGTGGCCACATCACCTGGACCGGAAAACTCTCCATCGGCGCTTCCGGCTGTCCCGCAAGAATCGAGGAACGTTCCGGTAGACGTGAACTTTTGTATCCGGCTGTTATTCGAGTCCGCGACGTAAATATTGCCTACGGAATCAGCCGCTACACCCTGTGGCCCGCTGAATTGTCCGTCGGCGGCGCCAGGCGTGCCCCATTTCGTGATGAAGGTGCCGCTGGAGTTGAACTTCTGCACGCGGTTGTTAGCGTAGTCGACCACGTACACGTCGTCCGACGAATCAATCGCTATCCCGAGCGGCGCGTCAAACTGATTGTCGCCCGTTCCGTTGCTTCCCCAACTGGTCAGGAACGTGCCCGTGCTGTTGAACTTTTGAATGCGATGGTTGCCGGGGTCAGTAACATAAACGTTATCGGCTGAATCCACCGCGATGCCGCCAGAACCGGCGATGAACTGTCCGGAACCGCTGCCAAAGCCGCCCCATGTCAATAGAAATGTGCCGGCAGAACTGAACTTCTGAACCCGATTAGTAAACGTGTCAGTAACGTAAACATTTCCGGCTGAATCCGTGGCCACTTTGTTGGGAGTGACGAACCCGCCTGGAACATCGCCATTGATGCCGAACTGTAAAATGAACGTTCCGCTGGAGCTGAACTTTTGTACGCGGTTGTTCTGATCCGTCACATAGACGTTTCCACTATTGTCGATGGCAATTCCGCGAGGGCCGATAAATTGTCCGCCGGCGCTGCCGGTGGTTCCCCACTTGAGCAGGAAATTACAAGCAGCGATAGCTGAGACCGTCAATACCGATACCGCACACACAACTGCAAGCACCACAGTTAGCGAACGATGCTTTCGTAAACGCAAACCAGCGGGCGGGGAAGTTGACTTCATCTCTGTTCTCCTTTTTTGAGAGGGTGATGGATGGCGCGCATCTGATGCGCGAATAATTGTTTTGTACGTGAACGTCAGGCTACCTGACGGACGCGCGAATTGTCTATATTTTGCTTAAGCGTTTCGGTGGAGACTAATCGGACAGTTGAGAAGACGTGAGCCTGCCGCGAAAGGGGGGTCCGCGTTAGCCCTGGTAAATCCGCCTCGTAATCCCGCAGTTCAGCTAAACCTTCACTGAATTTTCTGCAGCGTAATACTCGTCATCGGTGGCGTGCCGCCCGTGCGATTGAAAGAAAGCCAGTAACCTAACTTAGGAAATCGCACCAGGTGATAGATCGAACCATCGGGTTTCGCCTGAACGTCGGAACCGAAGACCTGCTTGGGAGTCGGCACCTGATCGCCTGCCGTGAGAAAGTCGGCTGAGATCGTTATCACTTTGTGCGTTTGGTCATACACAATTTGGGCGGTCTCGGTTTCAGTGAATTCGAAGATGTCCTGATCCTCACCTTTGCTCTTAGGCGAACCCAGTTTCTTTCTGACCTCGTCTGCAGTCATGCCCAGTGCTACGCCGCGATATTCCTTGAAAGCCGCTGTCTCTTCCTCAGCCGCTACCGGAGCGCCTTTTCGTGCTGACGTTTGCGCGGAGCCACTGCTAAACAACACCAGCAGCGAGGCGACTGCAAACAGCAGCCTGAACTGGGAACGGCGCGGATTTATTGGAGTTTGATTTGAAAACGGAAAACAAATTGGGGGTGTGCTCATTGACTACTCCTCTTTGAGAAGACGTCGACGACGGGTGGCGCGCTTGGCTACGAAAGGGTTGGCGCCGGACCCGCGCCAGGAATTGTTTTAGTCCTACAATTGCGGACAATATCTCCAGGATTTGCCGTTGTCAATACCATCAGGGACGGCTCCGCGACTCCTCGTCCCGGAGGGACGGAATGTTTATAGGCACCGACATTCACAATAATTTCTCGCTCCAGCGGAGAGAAACGTTTGCGTATGAAACATTGCGCTCCGTTGGAGCGCGGTTCGGCGAGCTAATGGCAAGGGGCAGTAGCCCGACAGTCATGGAGGGCTACGCTGAGCGCAACCCTCGTGTATAGCCGTACAGTACGGATGCTGAGTGGCAGCGAGCCATCGGGCTACTACCCCGGCGCGGACGGTGTCTTAAATTAAGAGTTGAGTCGAACTATTGACTCTCAACTCAAATTGGCTTAGAAGCAACGAGCAACGTCGTCACAATTAACGTTTCAACGCCATTCCCAAAGGAGCAGATCAATGAAACCCAGGGGATTAGTAATTGTCTTGTCGTTCGCGTTTTCTTTGTTCGTTTTCAGCGCTTGTCAGCGTTCCGATAATGCGAACGTGGCGCCCGTCGCCAGCCCAACTGCGGAAACTGTCGACACGGCAGCGATTGAAGCCGAACTAACTCGAATTGAAAATGACTGGCCGCGTATCATGCGCGAAAAAGACGT
>JBKPNP010000895.1:0-7441 GCA_046732775.1 Acidobacteriota bacterium | reverse complement strand
TTCGAGTTAGTTCTGCAATACCCTAGAATACCGTAGGAATTGATAATCGTCAGGTGGCCAAAGCTCCAAGGGGGCTTCCTAACTCGAAACTCGGAACTCGGAATTCGAAACTGTTTTTCCTGGGACTCGGAACCCGAAATTGTTCTTATGAAGTTAGCAGTAGCAATGTCAGGTGGCGTGGATTCGTCGGCCGCCGCCGCGCTGCTCAAGCAGCAGGGGCACGACCTGGTCGGCTTCACGATGCAGTTGTGGAACCAGCGGCGTGGCATCAGTGTTGACGAAAACGGCGATCCGTTGCCATCGCGCTGTTGTTCCCTCGACGACGTGTACGACGCCCGACGCGTTGCCGAAGAGCTTGGGTTTCCGTTTTACGTGCTGAACCTCGAACGCGAGTTCGAACGCGATGTGGTGCAACCGTTTGTCCAAAGCTATCTGAGTGGCGAGACTCCGATTCCCTGCGTCTCGTGCAACAGCCGGCTGAAGTTTGCTTCGCTGGATCAGCTGGCGGCAAGTCTCGACTGCGACAAAGTTGCGACCGGCCATTACGCCCGCGTCGAGTTTGATGAGTCAACCAATCGCTATCGTCTCTTGCGCGCGCTAAACCTCGACAAGGATCAGACTTACTTTCTCTGGGAGCTGACCCAGGAGCAACTTTCGCGTGCGATGTTTCCACTAGGCGAAATGTCAAAGCCTGAAGTGCGGCAGTTAGCGCGCGATCACAGTCTTGCAGTCGCAGAAAAATCAGAATCGCAGGAAATTTGTTTCGTCCCTGATGGCGACTACGCCGGTTTCATTGAACGTTATCTCGCGGCCGAAGAGTCGAGCGAGCGTCTACCGGGTGGCGGTGAGATTGTCGATCGCGAGGGTGCCCTGTTGGGCCATCACGCGGGCGTGCACCGGTACACGATTGGCCAAAGGCGCAGGCTAGGCATCGCTGCCGCCGAGCCGCTGTACGTAGTTAACATTAACGCGCAGCGGAACCAGGTGGTCGTGGGCAATCAGGACGAATTGTTTGGTCAAAAGTTTATTGCGGCAGGCGTGAACTGGATTGCATTTGATAAGCCGGAAGAGCCGGTGCACGCCGAGGTCCGAGTTCGTTATCGTCATCAGCCTGCGGCTGCCACCATCACGCCGCTGCCTAACAACCGGGTTGAGGTTGTTTTCGCTGAACCTCAACGCGCAATTACCCCGGGACAAACGACGGTTTTCTATCGTGGCGACGAGGTGATCGGCGGCGGGTGGATAACGAAAAACCACGGGCAAATGGGGGCATAGGGGAAGAACCTCGGGGAAATCGGGACATAGGGGAAATGGGACAAGGGGAAACGGCTCACGCCACGCCTTACCCTTTTTTGCCCCTTCGCCCTTTACCCCTTCACCCTTTACCCGTTTCCCCTTTCCCCAATTGCCCCTTTCTGGCGCCGCTTTTCTAAACCTTTCCTGTCTTTCAAACGTACCTATACAGCAATGAAAATCGATATTTATTTAGCAAAAGGGCGGAAATAACATGGCAATGTCGGGTACGCGTAAGACTGTTCTGATTATTACAAGCATCGTTGTCGGGCTCGTTTTAGTGGCACTCATCGGCCTGGCGATCCTGGTCGCTGCGGTTCGCAAAAGCGAACCAACCATCGCGGACAACAGCGTGCTGAATTTGCGCGTTGCCGGTTCGCTGCCGGATTACGTTCCCTACGACCCTCTACGAAAATTGTTTGGCGGCACCGATCAGTCTCTCTCCAACCTCGTGCTGCAATTCAAGAAGGCCAAAGCAGACAGTCGCATCAAGCTCATCCTGCTCGATATCAATATGTCCGGCGCGGGCTGGGGCAAGTCGGAAGAGATTCGCGACGCGATCGCCGATTTCCGTTCATCCGGAAAGCCTGTCTATGCCTACATGGAATTTGGGATGAACAAGGAGTACTACATCGCGAGCGCCTGCGACAAAATTTACCTGGCACCGCCGGGAGAGTTATTTATCAACGGCCTCGCGGCGGACGTCATGTTCTTCCGCGGCTCACTCGACAAGCTCGGCGTTTATCCCGACATCTTTCAAATTGGAAAATACAAAAGCGTCGGCGACACCTTCACTCGTAAGGAAATGTCTGACGCACATCGCGAGTTTATGAACTCGCTACTCGACGATCTCTTCAATCGTTACGTTGAAGCGATCGCCAAGGGTCGCAATACGACTGCTGACAACGTGCGGGCCATCATCGACGAAGCTCCCTACGGCGCCGCCAAAGCGAAAGAGGTTGGACTGATCGATGGCTCCGAGTACCGCGACGATTTGGAAAAACAGATCAAGGCAACCCTGGGTTACAAAGATTCCGATGAGTTGCGGATCGTAAAGAGCTCTGCATACAGCGAGGTGCCGGCGGAATCGCTTGGCCTCAACAAAGGCGAAAACATCGCGGTCATCTACGCCACCGGCGACATCGGTTCCGGCCAATCAGACAACAGCCCGAGCGGCAGTCAGTCGATCGGCTCCGACACTCTTTCCAAAGCAATCAACGACGCGCGCGACGATAAGACGATCAAGGCGATCGTGATTCGCGTCGATAGTCCGGGTGGTTCCGGGTTGGCGTCTGACATCATTTGGCACGCGGTGGAGGCGGCCAAACAAAAGAAGCCGGTGGTAATTTCGATGGGCGACGTGGCTGCTTCGGGTGGTTATTACATCTCGGCGCCCGCCAGCAAAATTATTGCCCAGCCTTCGACGATCACAGGATCGATTGGCGTCGTCGCCGGCAAGCCGGTAATGCGCGGCTTTTACGATTGGCTGGGAATTTCCAATGAGTACATCATGCGCGGCAAGAACTCGGGCATGTTTCGTGAGACTGAAAAATTCAGCGACAGCGAACGCGCCAAGTTTGAAGACTGGATCAAGACAACCTATTACTCCGACTTCGTCCCGAAAGTTGCTAAAGGACGAAACAAGGACGCGGCCTTTGTAGACTCCGTCGGGCAGGGACGCGTGTGGACCGGATACCAGGGAAAAGAGCGTGGTTTGGTCGATGAGTTTGGCGGACTCGATCGCGCCGTCGAAGTTGCGAAGGAGCTCGCAAACATTCCGAAGGACAAAGGCGTGCACCGCGTAATTCTTCCTTACCCGCGCACGTTTCTACAGCAGTTGCTCAGCGAGGGCGACGAAACTCACGTGAAGATGAAACAACAGGAAGCGTTGCTGAGTGCGATGCCCGAAGATGCGCGACGCGCTATGCGCTACATGTCGATTCTTGATCGCATGAAGAGCGGTGAGTCGATGCTGCTAATGCCGTTCGACCTTCGAATAAAATAACGGCGGGAAAAGGTGAAATGGGTTAAGGGAAATGGCGCCACGCGAAGTTTCATTTCCCCCTTTACCCTTTTGCGGCTACTGATGCTGGGAGCGCAGACGTCCTGTCTGCCGGTTCATTAGCATTCGAGTCGCACAGTCGGTTTTCGCGCTGCGCGCTCATGCAGACACGATGTCTGCGCTCCCAGCGTTAGTAGCCTGCTTACTGCTTACCGATTTTTTCCGCCCCGCCCATGTACGGTCGCAGGGCTTCCGGAATAACAATCGTTCCATCCGCTTGCTGGTAGTTTTCCAGAATCGCGATCCACGTTCGACCAATCGCGAGGCCCGATCCGTTTAAGGTGTGCACGAATTCCGGCTTCGTACCGCCACTACGGCGAAAACGAATCTGCGCGCGGCGCGCCTGAAACGCTTCGTAGTTCGAGCACGAAGAAATTTCTCGGAATGTGTTCTGGGATGGAAGCCACACTTCAATGTCGTAAGTCTTCGCGGAACCAAAACCAATGTCGCCGGTCGAGAGCGCCACAGTGCGATAGTGCAATCCCAGCTTTTGCAGAATGACTTCTGCATCACGGGTCAGCGACTCGAGTTCATCGTAAGAATTCTCCGGCAGCGCGTACTTCACCAGTTCGACTTTCTCAAACTGATGTTGCCGAATCAGCCCGCGTGTATCGCGTCCGTAGCTGCCCGCTTCGGAACGAAAACACGGCGTGTACGCGACCCAACGCATCGGCAGCTGGGCGGCGTCCAGTATTTCCTCGCGGTGATAATTTGTTACCGGCACCTCAGCGGTCGGCACCAGATAGAGTTCGCGTTCGTCAGTGAGCTTGAAAAGATCTTCTTCAAACTTTGGCAGCTGTCCGGTGCCAAACAGCGCCGACTTGTTGACGATAAACGGCGGCAATGTTTCGCGATATTCGTGCTGCCTCGCGTGAATATCGAGCATGAAACTAACGAGAGCCCGTTCGAGACGGGCTCCGTCTCCATTAAGAATCGCAAAGCGCGCCGCCGCTATCTTTGAGGCGCGATCCAGATCGAGGATGCCGAGCGCGTTGCCAAGATCGACGTGATCCTTTGGCTCGAAATCAAACTGCGGTTTATCTCCCCAACGCCGGACTTCCTGGTTGGCAGACTCGTCCGCGCCAACCGGCACACTCTCATGCGGCAAATTCGGCAACGTCGTCAGCAGTTCGCGCATACGCGTCTCCGCGTCGTCGCGCATTCGGTCTAACTCAGCGATCCGTTCTTTCAGTTCGTTGACTTGCTTCCTCTGCGCCTCGGCCTCGTCGCGCTTGCCGTCCTTCATCAAGGCGCCGATTTCACGGCTGGCCGTGTTGCGCGTGGCGTTGAGCTGGTCAGACTCGGCGATCACGCGGCGACGTTCGGCGTCAGTTTCCGCGAAGCTATCGAGCACGTCGGGCGTAACGCCGCGCGTCGCCAAGCGCGCGCGCACCTGCTCCAGATTTTCTCGAACGTAGTTGAGATCGAGCATTTGGGCTAATCCTTAGAATATGTTATGAGAACAATTCATTATGCCACAGAGGGTTCGTAAAGCAGTTTTTCCCGCGGCTGGGCTGGGCACGCGGTTCTTACCGGCGACAAAGGCATCTCCAAAAGAGATGCTGCCGCTCGTGGACAAGCCGTTGATTCAATACGGGGTGGAGGAAGCGGTGGCTTCCGGGATAGAGTCGATCATCATCGTTACCGGTCGTGGAAAATCGGCGATTGAAGATCACTTTGATATTTCGTTTGAGCTGGAGAAGACGCTCGAAGAACGCGGGAAGAAGAACGAGTTACAGGCGATGCGCGCAATTTCATCGATGGCGCGGGTGAGCTATGTCCGCCAGCAGGAAGCGTTGGGGTTGGGCCATGCAGTGCTCCAGGCTCGTGATCTTGTCGGCGATGAGCCGTTCGCGGTTCTGTTGAGTGACGACATCATCGACTCCAAAACGCCTGCTCTCCGACAACTTCTCGACGTCTATGAAAAGTATGACGCGCCAGTGCTGGCAACCTTCGAAGTTGAGGGCGAAGCAATATCACGTTTTGGCGCGCTAGACGTCGACGAGATAGCCGACGGCGTTTACAAAGTGAACGACATGGTCGAGAAGCCGCCGTTTGCAGAAGCGCCCTCGAATCTGGCGATCATCGGCCGCTACATTTTGACGCCTGATATTTTCGACGAGCTCGAACACACGCGCCCCGGAGCCATCGGTGAAATTCAAATCACGGATGCGATGCGATCGTTACTGAAGAAGCGGCCGTTTTATGCGGTGCGTTTTGAAGGGAAGAGGCATGACGCGGGCGACAAGCTCGGGTTCTTAATCGCTACCGTTGAGTTCGCCCTGCAGCATGAGGATCTCGCTCCTGAGTTCAAAGCGTATCTGAAGTCGTTGAAACTATCCTAGTGGGATCACATCGGCTCAATGATTTAGCTCAAGATCTGTAAGCACATGGTTAGGAAAGGGGGCCTGCCCTCGCTTCCTTTGAAGGCCACTCAAGTCTGAGCGGGGCAAGGCCCCCTTCCTAACCATGAGCTTGGTCAACTCGATTTAATTTTTGTGCGACTTTAGCTTAGCTATCAACAACCATGTCTGATCAAAAACAATTCTCGGGACGCAGCGCGATAGTCACCGGCGCCACGCGTGGCATCGGTCGCGCGATCGCGCTTGAACTCGCGCGTCGCGGCGCGGACATCGCGTTCAATTACGCGAAGAGCGCGGAGGCGGCGGAATCGTTGACGAAAGAGATCGAAGCACTCGGCGGCCGCGTACATGCTGCTCAATGCGACGTCGCTGACACCGACGCCGCTGCTGAAATGGTCAAACAAGTCAAAGACGCTTTTGGACGTATCGATTTTCTCGTAAACAATGCCGGCATCACCCGCGACAATCTGATTTTGCGCATGAAGGAATCGGATTGGGATGCGGTGATGGACACCAATCTCAAAGGCGCCTGGAACTTTTCCAAGGCCGCGCTGCGAACCATGCTGCGCCAGGACGACGGCGGTTCAATCCTCAATATTTCTTCAATCAGCGGCGAAGTAGGCATGCCCGGACAATCGAACTACTCGGCGTCAAAAGCGGGCATGGTAGGTTTGACGAAGGCACTGGCGAAGGAAGTAGCCAGCCGAAAAGTGACCGTTAACGCGCTCGCACTTGGCATGGTCGCTACCGACATGGCCGAGGCGCTTGATGAAACTTATCGCGCAAAAATCATTGAGCAAATACCGCTCGGCCGTTTCGCCGAAGCCGATGAAGTCGCACGCGTAGCCTGTTTCCTGCTCTCCGACGACGCTCGCTACATTACGGGCCAGGTCATCCAAGTCGACGGTGGCCTCGCAATTTAACCCATCTGTAACGCAAACTGTTAGTTTGCGTAGTATTGAGTGGCATTCAACGCGTGCGCAAACTAACAGTTTGCGCTACGACTGCCTTTGACAGCCCGCCGCAAGTTCGGGTTAAAATCTGGCGCGTCACCCCACGACCTTACCCGCCCAAGCCGCGGAATTTGCTTGGCTGCGTGGTTCAATACTCCGCGTAAAACTGAAAGACACCAAACCTGCTGTCCTCTCGTAGTAAAGATTCATGAAGTACGTTTTTAAGCTTACCCCCTTCGTCCTTGTTATCCTTTTCTCTTTGATTTCGCAGCCGGCAATCAATATTGGACGCTCCGAAAATAGCTCCGGCATCGCCGCCGTGCAGTCGGTTGATGGAGTTTGGACCGACGTCACTAAAACCGGTGCGGCTGTCAGCAATAACTTGCAAACCGGCCCGCGGGCTTACCGCAGCTTCAAACTCAACGCCACAAAATTGACGACGATTCTCGAAGCCGCACCGCTCGAGTCTCGCCAGGGCGCAGCGCCGGCGCGTTTGTCGTTACCCTTTGCCGATGGCACGTTTCGAGAGTTTCAGGTTGTTGAATCTCCGATTATGGAGCCGGCACTCGCCTCCAGGTTCCCTGAGATAAGGACCTTCAGCGCTCAGGGCATAGACGACGCAAGTGCGAACACCCGATTCGATTGGACGCCCGAAGGCTTTCACGCGTTGATTATCTCTAGTCAGGGAGCGGTGCTAATCGAGCCGAACAGAGCTGGTACGCCGGAAGACTATTTGGTTTACTTCCAGGGCGACGTGCCCATCAATGGTT
>JBKPNP010000894.1:0-1048 GCA_046732775.1 Acidobacteriota bacterium | reverse complement strand
ATCCGACCAATTGGATTTCATAAGCGCTGAACGCCGTCGCATTCAGGTCGAATATCAGCGTCGCGAACGCGAAGTGAATTCCGATCGCTATGCCGACTGGCAACCGGCGTCTCAATTCATGCTCGAGGGCCGCAACCGCACGGCGGCAAGAATGTTGCGACAAGCGAACGCGTTTCCTGATGATGCCAGCAGTTGTCTTGAAGTCGGATATGGTTCGCACGGCTGGTTGAGTGAGCTGAAATCCTGGGGCGTACCTGAAACAGGACTACACGGAATTGAACTCGACGCGACTCGCGCCGCGAAAGCTCAGGCTCAATTTCCTGACGCCGATTTACGAGTGGGGGATGCGGTTGAACTGCCGTGGCCGGGAGCCAGTTTTAATCTCGTCATTACCTCGACCTTGTTCACCTCGATACTGGATCGCCAAGTGCGCGGTTTGATTGCAAACCAAATCGAGCGTGTGCTCGTGCCGGGCGGTGCGTTGCTATGGTACGACTTCGCTTTTGATAATCCGCGGAACCGAAACGTACGCGGCATCAAGCGAAACGAATTGAAGACTCTCTTTCCGCGACTCAAAGGTGACATTGAATCAGTCACACTCGCGCCGCCGCTGTCTCGATTCGTGGTTCCGCGCAGCCGGCGATTTGCGGCTTTCCTCGAAAGGGTTCCACTGCTGCGCACTCATTTGTTGGCGGTCTTAGTAAAAGATGCTGCCGCCGCGTAAATCATCAACCAGAGAACTTCCTTGAAAACAGTACAAGTCCCATTCTTTCGTCCGACAGTCGAGGACGCCGAAGTAAACGAGGTTGTAGCCACGCTGCGATCCGGCTGGCTTACAAGCGGGCCGAAGGTGAAGCAGTTCGAAACCGAGTTCGCCGCAGCCATTAGCGGCGGTCATAAGGGTTCATTACACGCCGTCGCTTTGAATTCCGGGACAGCGGCGCTTCACCTGGCAGTTGAAGCGCTCGGGTTAAAAGCCGGCGAGGGCGTGCTGGTGCCGACGATGACGTTTGCGGCCACGGCAGAAGTGGTTCGTTACCAGGGTGCG
>JBKPNP010000893.1:0-1896 GCA_046732775.1 Acidobacteriota bacterium | reverse complement strand
TTCGACACTAATTTCATCAACCATGAAATCTCGCGCGTGTATCCGGGACATCGCATGATCAATCCGCACCTGTGCACCGTGACGTTGTCACGACGCGCGGTCCCGGGACTGACAAACTATCGTCTCGACACAGTGGCCGCACACTTCGGGATCGACATTGCGGACCGTCATCGCGCGGGCAGTGACGCACTCGCCACGGCGGAAGTCTTTATCCGAATTCTGGCGCGTCTCGAAGCGCATGGCGTGCGTGACCTGGCCGCGGCCAGAAGCTTTGAATCGCCGGCGCTCGAGCTAAACGACAAAGAAGAACGCCTCTCAGACCAACCCAGTCTGATCCCGCTCATCACCGGTTTCTAACGTCTCGACCGCCACTACCTTAACCCGCTTTTTCAGCGTATTTCGGGCGAAATAGAAAATCACGATGGCAACCGCCAGACTTAGACCGATCCACGGATAGTATCTGCCGAGTATCTGTTTCGCTTGTTCGCCGTAGCGAATAGCAAAGTAACCCTCGAGCAGAAACCGGAACAAGCGACCGGCAATGATCGCGAGCGTAAATCTCATCAGGCTGAAGCGAAAGACACCGGCGGTTATCACGAAGACTTTGAAGGGGAACGGCGGCGGCATCAGCGAAGCCACCAGCACCGAGAGCACGTCGTAACGATCAATCCAGTCCTTCACTTGCTTTTGCTTAGCCGCTGAGAAGCGCCGCAAAGCACGATCACCCGCTCGGCGCGATACGTAATAGAGAATCACACAACCAATCGTGGAGCCGGCCGTCGCCAGGACTGCATACAGAATCATCAACTGCGGATGCGCCACGGTCAGCAACATCATCAGCGCGTCAGCGCTGCTCGGCAGCGGTACGAATGACGAGTCGAGCAGAGCGACCGCGAACAGACCAAACGGCCCCAGCGTGATAAAGAAGTCGGAAAGCTTCGTAAGGTTATTTGTGATCTTGGGGAATAGTTTCAATTAACGGCGCCTCAACGGTATGAACTCAGTTATCGATCTCTGTCTTCGGTTCTGTCTGGGCTGATTTTCGTCGTCCCGCCAGCCAGTAAACGAGGATTATTAGAATCACAGCGGCCGCGGCAATGCTAAGAATCATCAATCCGTTATCTTTGAAGTACAAGAGTACGCGACGCCCGTAGAAGACGGCCAGGATGCCCTCGACGTAATAACGCACCGACCTCGCGATCATTACCGTTACGAGAAATTTCCAACGTGGGTATTCGAGGGTGCCGGCTGTGGCCACAAATATTTTAAAAGGCATCGGCGGCGGCAACACTGCCGGTACCGCAATCGCAAGAAATCCAAAACGCGCATAGGCGCGTTCGACACGTTCAACATTCTCGCGTTTGAAACGACGCCGCAGCACCGCCTGCCCCCCACGGCGCATGATTGAGTAAAGCAGCAGGCATCCCAGTACGGAACCCAGTGCGGCAAATAAAGGAAAGTAAAAGACGGCAGACGGCTGCTTGATGCAACGACCCACTACCAGGTAGTCGTTGATCTCCGGCAGTGATAGCAACGATGAATCGAGCGCGCCGATCAGGATCATCGCCGGGGCCGCGAAATAGATCGGCAAGCCGATGACGTATCGCTCCAGCCAGTGCCCAATCGTCTTTAGCCAGTCATACATAGGAAAAGTGATGAGTAATGAGTGATGAGCCGGAAATTCCTTATCACGAGCGCGGGGCGCAACTCATCCATTCATCACTCATCATTCATCACTGTTTTTTGTGATTGTTATTTCGCGGGGGCAAATATGGAAGGAGTGTCGTAGGTCATCCCGATGGTGAATCCGGTATCGTGCGTGAAGCGGGTAAGCCCCTTGATGCCCGCAAAATCGAACCGCAGTCCGGAGGCGCGAACCTGCATGCCAAGCCGAGC
>JBKPNP010000892.1:0-1259 GCA_046732775.1 Acidobacteriota bacterium | reverse complement strand
ACAATCAAGAGGGTACACAAAAGGCAGGCACGAACGACCGCACGGAAGACGTGGCGAACAATGAAGTAGGGCCGACAGAAAAACTGCGCGAAGGCGTGAAGGGCGACGACGAGCTTTCAGCGCCGGGCTCGCAAAACCCGGCCAGCAAAGAAATCAAGGACGAGCAATCGCCGAACTCTGAATGAAGTTTCGAGTTTCAAGTTTCAAGTTTCAAGTTCAGATGTCTAAGTCTTGAATCTCTCTTCTGCGTTCTGACTACTGACTACTGACTACCGACTACTGACCACTGATCACCGATCACTGACCACTGACCGCCATGCCTAACGAAACCACAAACCCACTCGTCGCCGTTGTTATGGGTAGCAAATCTGACTGGGACACGATGCGTCATGCCGATGAAATGCTGACGCGTTTTGGCGTCGCGCATGAATGCCGCGTGATGTCTGCTCATCGCACACCGCAAATTGCTTCCGAGTATTCCTCGAGCGCGTCCGGACGCGGCATTGAAGTCATCATTGCTGCCGCCGGCGGCGCCGCTCACCTCGCCGGCGTCATCGCCGCGCATACGATCCTTCCCGTGCTTGGCGTGCCGATGAAGAGTGACGCCCTGAACGGAATGGATTCCCTGCTTGCTACCGTACAGATGCCCGCAGGCATTCCCGTAGGTACGCTGGCTATCGGGAAACCGGGCGCGATCAACGCCGCCTTGTTCGCCGTCGCTATCCTGGCAAACAGCCGGCCTGAGCTGCGCACGCAGCTCACCGAGTTTCGCGCCGAACAGGAACAGCAGGTGCGCGCCGCTACGCTTCCCTAGTTACCTAAAGTCAGTTCCCTTCTTGAATTATCCCAGTCGTTGGAGCAGAATGCGCTCACTGTGTTACCGCGCGCTGGGAAGGCGACCTGATGCCACAGGACTTCCGCAGTTTTTTCACAATTCTTCCTGTCTAGCTTTGCCGGAAATCCAGACATGATCGGTCAGATAGTCTCCCACTACAGGATTGTCAGCCAGCTTGGGGAAGGCGGGATGGGCGTGGTGTACGAAGCGGAGGACACCAACCTCGGCCGGCGTGTGGCAATGAAGTTTCTGTCAACCACCACGCGCGATTATCGCGCCCGGTTCCTCCGCGAAGCGCGCGCAGTTTCTGCATTGACACATCCAAACATCGCCACTGTTTTTGACTACGGCGAAACCGATGAAGGCCAACCGTTCATCGTGATGGAGTTGATCAAAGGCGAACCGCTGAACGAAAAACTTCGTG
>JBKPNP010000891.1:0-1067 GCA_046732775.1 Acidobacteriota bacterium | reverse complement strand
ACTGGCGGGCGTTGCCGGAATTTTTCTGGCGATTCCGGTAGTTGCGATTCTCACCGTTAGCTATCGTCACTGGCTGGAACATCGCGGCAGCGAAGGCCTGGCAGACTTGCTCGAGCCCACTTCGGCTAATGAGGCGCCGATTGTTGAGGAGGTCTATAACGCAAACGAAGGTGTCGACGCAGTCAAGCATCCCGATCTCAACACTACGCCAGCCGACATGGCGCGCGACCGGCCCGATCTCACGACTGGGGAATTGAAGCTGCCGGTGGAAGACTAGTTGATTCTGATCGACTACGCAGCCGCTGAACGCGCACGCTCCATCAAATCAATAAAGCGTTGGAAATGATGATCTGCATCGTGAGGTCCCGGCGCCGCTTCAGGATGATACTGGACGGAGATCACCGGCAACTTCGTGTGGCGCATGCCCTCGACACATTGGTCGTTGAGATTTATGTGAGTGACTTCAACGTCTGCGGGCAAGCTGTCGGCTTTAACGGCGAAGCCATGGTTATGTGAAGTGATCTCCACGCTGCCGTCCTCCAGCTCTTTGACCGGCTGATTGCCGCCGCGATGTCCGAACGTGAGTTTGAAAGTTGTCCCACCAAACGCCCGCCCCAGCAGTTGATGTCCAAAACAAATACCAAACGTTGGCACGGTCGCACCAAGCAGTTGCTTGATCTGTTCTACTTCCCGATTCATGGAGGCCGGATCGCCCGGACCGTTTGAAAGAAACACGCCGTCGGGTTTCAGCTCGAAGACTTCGCTGGCGGCGGTCGTCGACGGCACGATTGTGATGCGGCAACCGAGGGCGGCCAGCGCGCGCAAAGAATTTCGTTTTACTCCGAAGTCGAAACAGACGACGTGAAACCGTTCGGTACCGACTGCAGGTACGACGTAAGCTTCTTTCGTAGTAACAACGCTTGCGAGTTCCCGGTTCTCCATCGACCGCGACTGCCGCGCCTTATCAACAAGATTCGCTTCAACCAGATCGATTGTGGAGAGACACGCGCGCATCGCTCCCTTGTCGCGTATGTGCCGCACAAGCGCGCGGGTATCGATGCCTTCGA
>JBKPNP010000890.1:0-2933 GCA_046732775.1 Acidobacteriota bacterium | reverse complement strand
CCCGGGCACGAACATACGCACGGTGCTGCGCTTCTCGCCAAATGCCACCGTGTTTGCCATCGATCCTTTCGCCGGACGACTCGCTGTTTACGATCCCTCGTTAAGCGTACAAATAACGCAAGACCTCCCCAGCTTTGGCCTACCCCTGCGTGCTGAAGCGGTACTCGACGCGCGCAATCTGCTGGATGTCCAACCGAGCACCGAGCATGGCGAGGTACTAACGCAGCTAAGCACGGGTCGGCGTTCGGTACGTGGCGGGATCTCACTGCGGTTCTAAGCCGTAGCAGCGATCGAAGTTTGACCTAAGTTTGCGCCCGCCCTTTTCCAAAAGTCAGGAAAAGTCCAAAAACTTGGATAGTGCGGGCTTTGATAAAAAGCCGATGGATATCTGCCGCCGGACTCCGTAGCCTGAGTTGAGCCTATTCGTTGGTCTGCGGCGTCTTTGTAAGTGATCGGCAGGAAACGGACCGACAAAAGTTCCGGGCGTTTGCCAGAGGAACAACCCTTGCCTTTTTGGCTGAGATCGTCCGTTTGAGTGAACAGGACCGTTCGCGATTTGCAGATGAAGAGATCGGTATTCACAACTGGGACATGGTTGGTGCTGGCCGGCGCCGCGCTGCTGGTTACCGCCGGCATCCTCAACTTTGGCCAGCGGTGGAAGAATCAGTCACCGCCCTGGGACGGCGTTCGCTGGCACGAAACGAAGAGCGGCATCTTTGCGGAAACGGTCGAGCCGGAATCATCGGGCGCCCGCGCGCAGATTCTGCCAGGCGACCGTTTGATGGGAATCAGTCTTAACAATCGCGACACCTATCAACAAGTTGCACGTACCAGCGATGTGCAGATTTATCTCGATCAGGCGAAAGTTAACGGCGACATTCATTACCTGATTGAACGCCCGTCGTATCCCGAGGAGAGCCGCTTCTATTACGCCGACCTGGATCACCTCGACGCAATTCAGAAGTGGACGCCGCTAGATCTCTACGTCAACGCTATCGGTCTCGTGTTTTTGTTTGTCGGTTTCTTCGTGCTGTTCAAACAGGGAGGCCGCGCGCCGTTCGCATTACACTTCGCCTCGGTTTGTCTCGCCGCTTTCGTCTTCTGCTTTTACACGCCGGTGGGAAGTTATCGCGATCTTGATTTAGCTATCGCCTTCCTGCGAAACGCGGCCTTCATTGTTTTTCCACCTCTGTTCCTGCATTTCTGCCTGCTTTACCCGGTGCGGCAACAACTCTTCGAGCGCAAACGTGGGCGCGCGATTTACCTTTATGCACCCGCGATTGCTTTGTTGCTGCTGGCGACGTTTGTCTTTTTGCGCGACGTGGTGACTCCCGCCGTGCCTGTCTTCCGGCAGCTGCCGCCGCTTTCCGAATCGTTCATCGGCATTTTTTACAAGCTGAGCTTCCTGCACTTCCTCGCCGGACTAATTGCCAGTGTCGCTTTCCTGATCCGAACCTGGATAAAAGCGAACAGCGCGGTGGTGCGGCAACAGATGAAGTGGGTGATCTGGGGATCACTGCTCGGCGTCGCTCCTTTCACACTGTTATACGCCACGGGATTTTTGCTCGGCGCCCAGGCGGTGCCCGGGTTGACCGACATTGCAGTGTTGCCGCTGGTTCTGATCCCGCTGGCGTTCGGCTACTCCGTCGTTCGCTACCGGCTGATGGACGTCGAGCTCGTGGTGCGACGCGTATTCGTCTACGTGCTTACGACCCTCGCGATTGCCCTAATGGTGGGGACGGTCGTCTACTTCGGTGGCTTGTATGCGCTCGGCGGCGATAGCGGAATTACTTCTGGTGAAATCACTTTGCGCGTGGTGATTGCCATCGTGGCCATGGCTGCGATCGTGATGATCGCGGCGCCGGTCAAGACCTTCCTGCAGGAGCAAATTGATCGCTTGTTCTACGGTGAGCGTTACGACATGCGTAACAGCTTGCTCGACTTTGGCCGCACCCTCTCCGCCACCACGGCCCTCGACCCGCTACTCGATTCGCTGGTTAGCCGTCTGCAGCAGGTCATGAATGTGGGGCGGATCGCGATTTTTATTGAGGATCAACATGCGCCCGCCGGGTATCGCGTGGCGCGGGCCGCCGGACTATCTGCCGATATGATCGTGCCGCCTGACTTCCGCGAAATGATTCGCATTCGCTCGGCAGAGACAGGTGTTGTTCGTACTGATGATTTGGATCTGGTGCCGGAAACGTCCGGTTTCGTTCGACGCGCGCTGCACTATTACGTGCCTTGCGTCGTGCGCGGCCGCATGGTGGCAGTGATTGGTCTCGGGCGTTCAGCCGATGGAGCGTTGCTTTCCTCGGAAGACGTGGAAATCCTGTTGACCGTTTCCGGTTACGTCGCAGTCGCGATTGAAAACAGTCTGCTTTACCAGGAACAGGGCGATCGCGCGGCTGAGTTGAAACTGCTGAAGGAGTTTAACGAATCGATCATCGAGTCGATTAACGTTGGTTTGTTGGCGGTCGATCTTGAAGGACGCGTGACCCGATTGAATTCGACGCTGGAAAAAATTCTCGACGTCGAGCGCGCCCAGGCGATCGGCAAACGCGTTGAAGATTTATTCTCCGAAGACTTCGCCGATACTTTACGGCAGGTACTCGGCAACGATCGTTGGCGCCTAAAGGCAATTCGAAACATTTACAAGATTCACACGGCGACGTTTGACGGGCGTCCCGTGGTACTCAACATCGCGATCGCCCCGTTGCAGGATTCACTGGAGCAGACTGGCGCGCTGGTAGTTCTCGAAGACGTCACCTCGCGCGTGCGGTTGGAGGAACAGTTACAGCAGCGCGAAAAACTTTCTTCAATCGGTCTGTTGGCTGCCGGCGTGGCCCACGAAGTGAACACGCCGCTCACCGGAGTTTCGTCGTATACACAGATGCTCCTCGGCATGCTTAACGAAACTGATCCTAAGCATGCGC
>JBKPNP010000889.1:0-1624 GCA_046732775.1 Acidobacteriota bacterium | reverse complement strand
GTACACAGCAAGGCAGCTCCGTTAACGCACAAGTCTCGACAACGATCTCCGGCAACTTCAACTCCAGCATTTCACTCGCCGCAACCGGATTGCCCGCCGGAACGACTGCGACTTTTAACCCCGCAACCATTTCTGCGCCCGGCGCAGGAACCGCAGCGCTTACATTTGCGGCTTCGTCAACTACGCCACCTGGCACTTACGCCATCGCGATTACCGGCACCGCCGGAAGCCTGTCGCACACAACGAACGTTACTCTTAACGTAAACTCGTCTGGCACCACCAGCCAGCAACTACTCCTAAACCCGGGTCTTGAAAACGGACTCAACGCTTCACCATGGATCGCGACGAGCGGAGTTATCGATAATTCAACTTTGCAGCCGGCGCGCACCGGCTCATGGAAAGCGTGGATGAACGGCTTCGGCGTTCCCCATACCGACACGCTTTACCAGCAGGTCTCCATTCCCGGCAGCGCGACGAACGCCACCCTCTCTTTCTGGATCTACGTTTACACGGCTGAGACTTCCAATACTGTCGCTTACGACAAGCTTTCAGTTCAGATTCGCAACTCTGCCGGCTCTACGATTGCCACGCTCGCGAGTTTTTCGAATCTCAGTCCCAAAGCTCCCTACAGCAAGACGACGCTCGACGTCTCGTCATACAGAGGTCAGACAATTCAAATCTATCTCGTCGGCACTGAAGACCAGGGACTGCAGACCTCTTTCATCATCGACGACTTCGCCCTCGACGTTACTTTCTAAAGACCAATATGCGCATTCATCTCGCCATCTTCACGTTGCTGTTCTCGACCGCAATCATCAGCGCGCAACAGCCAGCCGGCAAACAGTTTGAAGCCTTGGATCAAGCCGTGATTGATGACGACGGCGGTCGCGCGTTCATCATCAATCCCAAGCTGAAAGCCAAACTCGTGCTGCCGCGAATTTCAGGTTCAGTGGTGCGAAGTCCACAACAGTTCAGCATCTTCCTTGGCAGCGAATGGACGTCGACAGAACTTCGCGGACGGCAGCTGCGACTTTCATCGTTGCTTTCAGGAGTCGCGAATGGTGCGGAAGCCGACAAACTGAACAGCGCCGGCATCGATAATCTCTTTGACACTACCGACAGTCGAGAGGTGCCGGCTAATTTTGCAGATGATGAAAAGGTGTCTGACCTGACAGTGCGGGGCGTACTGATCGACCTGGTTAATTCGGCATCGCTTCCCCCGAGCGAACCGCAAACGATTTACGTAGTCTTCCTCGAACCCGGAGTAGTTTCAACACTCGGACCATTAACCGGTCGCAAACAATACCTTGCCTATCACAACTTCCTAAACGTCGCCGGCCAACGCCTGCATTACGTCGTCGTTCCTTATGAGCCGAACCTGGAAACCCAGCGAGTGATCGCGTTGCATGCCCTCGTAGCCGCGGCGGTCAGTTCGGGAAATTCGCGGAACTAGTTCGCCTCACTAACCGCCAGCCGGCACAGTTACCTTCTGTCCGGCCTGAATGCGAGGCCAATTCATCTGCGGATTCAACTCTTTGAGCCGCGCTGCGGTAGTGTTGAAGCGGCGCGCGAGTTCATTCAACGAGTCGCCCGGACCAACGGTTATCTCAGTCGTGCCGTTTGC
>JBKPNP010000888.1:0-2379 GCA_046732775.1 Acidobacteriota bacterium | reverse complement strand
CAAAAGCATCACGCGAGCTTTCATCGCCTACCACATCGTCGCCCACTGAGTCTTCGCTCACGTCTCCAGCGGCCTCATGGCCTTCGCCGTCGCCGCTATCGCCTTCGAATGTAGCTGGAAGTTCAAGCTCGCCTGTGCCGTTGGAAGCGGCGGATCCGGCTTCCGGTTCCACCGGCTCGACGCGTTGTGGTTCATCAGGCGTCGCGCCCGGATCGGCGCTGGTCAAATGGTCCAGAATCTTTTCCGCCAGCTCGCCGACTTCTTCCTGAGTGGCTACTTCTTCAAGTACCGGATTCTCGAGAATCTGCTGCTGAATGAGGTCAGTCAGCTCGAGTGTAGTCATCTGCAACATCTCGATGCGTTGACGCAACTGCGGCGTCAATACGAGTCGTTGAGATAGGCTGGTAGTTAGTTTTAAAGACATTCCTTACAACTAAACGAACGCTTGTTTTGTTAATTTTGCGGCGTGTGCGCGCAGGGAGATTATACTCGATTAGAGTACATTTTGCGCTCGCCGTTTTTTCGCATAGAAAAACCGGGGGGACTACATACGAAACTTCTCGCCGAGATAAAGCCGTCGCACTTCGGGATCGTCGGTTAATTCACGCGGAGCGCCTGAGCGAAATATTTGGCCGTCCGCCATGATGTAAGCCCGGTCGGTAACGCCGAGGGTTTCCCTGACATTATGGTCTGTAATCAGAATCCCGATGCTACGATTTCGTAAGTAAAGAATCACGTTTTGAATGTCGTCGACCGCCTTTGGATCGATGCCCGCGAATGGTTCATCAAGCAGAATGTATTGTGGTTCGGTAGCGATCGCGCGCGCGATTTCCGTGCGCCGACGCTCGCCGCCGGATAGCGCATCGCCGCGCGTATTGCGCACATGCGCGATACCAAACTCCTCGAGTAACTCCTCGAGACGCGTCAGACGTTCACGTCTACGCAAGCCCATCGTCTCGAGCACCGCCAGGATGTTTTGTGCCGCTGTCATCTTGCGAAAGATTGAAGGCTCCTGCGGCAAGTAACCTAAACCTAAACGCGCACGCAGGTACATCGGCAACTTCGTCACGTCGCGACCGCCGAGGTTGACGGTGCCACTGTCCGGGCGTTCCAGGCCAACAATCATGTAGAACGTCGTCGTCTTGCCCGCGCCGTTCGCACCCAGCAACCCAACCACTTCACCCTGTTCGACGTGCAAGCCGACGTCGTCTACTACGCGACGTTTGCCGTATCTCTTCTCGAGATGAGCAGCAGCAAGGGCGGAGGGGGAGGGTCCGAGCTCGGGCGCAAGACGACGAGTGTTCACCGTCTGATTTTCCGGCCGTCGCTCCGCGATATCTACACCTTCAGCTTGCATAGTCAAACGAGCGCACGCGCTGCATTATTGCTTCTTAACTTTATGAGTGGACCTGACACGCGAGGGCGATTGTGCGCCGCGCGTATCGTCGGCGATCACTCTACCGTCTCGCATATAGACGGTCAATCGACCACCTTGCGTGCTTCCCTTCTCTACGTCTTCCACCTTTGCGGGATTGCCTTTCAGGATTGCGACTTCATCCGCCGCCGTATATTGAACCCAGTCGCCGGTGGCTTTGCGAGTTGGTTGCGTCAGTACCACGTCGCGTTGCGCGATGGTTTTCTCAACCTCGCTCGAATCCTTCAAAAGGTAAACGTCGGCCACGCCACTCGTTAGTCGATCGGTTCCTTGCCGAATGTCAACGTCAGTTTCGTAATGCAAGGTGCGGTTCGCGTCCGAATAAGACATCGAATCGGCGACCGCAAACACCGGCACGGTTGAATTGCCTCCGCCCTCTCCCCGGCGTCGCGCGTTATAAATCTGGCTTTGAACGTGCCCGTTCCCTTCCATGCGTTTGCTATCCACGTAAATCGTCAGGCGGTCAGCGCGCACAAAATTATCATCCTGCCAGGCACGCGCGTTTCCGGTGTAAATTGCCACGCCGGTGTCGCTGTGAAATTCGCCGCGATCACCGACGATGTAAACCGGACTCTTAACTTTGGAAAACGGCGTGGCGCCGTTCGTCTGGTCCTGACTGTAGTATGTGGTCGCAGTCTTTCCGCGGCTGTAGGAAACTTTGTTGGTCAAATCAGAATCCAGCTCCACGCTCTTTGTACGCGCGCGCGAATCCCAAACGGTTGGTTCGCCGCCACGCAGTCGAACTGTATTGTCTGCCGCCGAATAAGAAATGTTATTGGCAACGCCATTGCGATCGCTCTCGTTAAATTTAGCGTCGCCTTGCGCGTCCATTCGCTCCAGGTCCTGCGTACTCTGAACGAATACCGCTGTCATTTTCTGGGCCGTAAGGGTTCGCGTGCCTCGATCCTGGACCTGCTGCACGGGCTCGATCACGGCCTTCGCAC
>JBKPNP010000887.1:0-1047 GCA_046732775.1 Acidobacteriota bacterium | reverse complement strand
GCTTCTTCCGCTTTCTCATGCTTGACGGCCACATCAAACACCATCCCGCCGAAGACCTGGATACGCCGCAGAAGTTTTCTTACCTGCCGAAGTTCCTCACCGAAGACGAAATCGATCGGCTGTTCGCGGCGATAGACGTCCTGACTGACGAAGGACTACGCGATCGCGCGATGCTCGAACTGATGTACGCGGCAGGCTTGCGTGTTTCGGAGCTCGTTTCGTTGAAGCAGGAAGACGTGGATATTCACACAGGCGTAGTCACCTGCTTTGGCAAAGGCAGCAAGCAACGTCGGGTGCCAATCGGGAAAAGCGCGATCCATTGGCTGCAAAAGTATGCGATGGTGAAAGCCGGATACGGAAGATCACCTTACGCGAATCTTTTTCTGCATCGCGGCAAACCCTTAACGCGACAGATCACCTGGACCGTCATTAAGACTTACGCGATGAAAATCGGTTTGGATAACGTTTCGCCACATACGCTGCGCCACAGCTTTGCCACTCACCTGCTGCAACACGGCGCCGATTCGCGTTCGGTCCAGGCGCTGCTTGGACACAGCGACATTTCGACAACGCAAATCTACACCCACATCACCGATCGTCATTTGCGCACTGCTTACGATAATCATCACCCACGCGCGCGCTCCTCAGCGGCGAAGTCAGGCGACAATTCCTGATGTTCTTGTTGCGCGAACCTTCACTCGAATTCGTCCGCAGTTTCATTTCAACGCAGCGTACTCTTCCAGTCACTTACGCAAACGTGGGCGCCACGCGCACTGAGAATGCGCCGGCTGGATTTAACGTAGACCACCATCGGGAAAAGATCGGCGCCGGCGACGTCGTGTTTGCACGCGCGGTCGACGCCATTAAGAATTGGCAGCAGTTTGAGCTTGGTTGGGTGTCGCTCGTTCCGGCTCACACGGTACTCGAACTGGACGCGGTGGTAGCCGTGCGCGCGCATACTTTTGGCCTGTGGTCGTTAAGTGCCACGCGCGTCGTTTATCTGATCGACGAAACTACGCCGCTGAAGAGATTTGGCTTTGCGTACGG
>JBKPNP010000886.1:0-2172 GCA_046732775.1 Acidobacteriota bacterium | reverse complement strand
TCACCTCCGTCAACGTGGGACTACGGAAGGCGCTCGACCTTTACGCGAACCTGCGTCCGATCCGGGCTTTGCCAAACGTGCCCTGCCGCTATCCGGAGTTGAATCTAGTGATTGTTCGCGAGAATACGGAAAGCCTTTATGCCGGTCTCGAGCACGTGGTTATCCCCGGCGTAGTAGAAAGCTTAAAGATCATCACGGAAAAAGCTTCGACGCGGATCGCGAAGTTTGCATTTGAGTATGCGCGCCGCGAGCACCGCAAGAAGATTACCTGCGGTCACAAGGCCAACATCATGAAATTGTCGGACGGACTTTTTCTTGATTGCTTCCGAAAGGTTGCGGCCGGCTTTCCGGAGATCGAAGCGGACGATAAGATCATTGATAACGCGTGCATGCAGCTGGTAATGCGACCGGAACAGTTTGACGTGATGCTATTGGAGAATCTCTACGGCGATATCGTGTCAGACTTGTGCGCCGGTTTGATCGGCGGTCTGGGGCTGGTGCCGGGCGCGAACATCGGCGAGAAGGGCGCGATGTTTGAAGCTGTTCACGGTTCGGCGCCTGACATCGCGGGACAGGGAATCGCGAACCCCACCGCTTTATTGCAGTCCGGAATTTTGATGCTGCGCCATATTGGTGAACGCGAAGCCGCGGACAGAACTGAAAACGCGCTGTTGAAAGTTTTCACGGACGGCGCGGTGCGCACGCGCGACATCGGCGGCACTGCGAACACCGCACAGTTTGCCGACGCGATCATTCAGCAGATGCGCTGACGCTCCGGGCGTTATGTAGGGAGTTACTTGCGACTGACGCCGCCGCCATCCAGCGCTGTGTAGACTTCCGGTGAAAACAATCCGAGCCACGGATCGGTGGCCGGCGTCAGAAACAATTCCGCATAGACACGCCGGTTCAATTTGCTTAGCTCGCGATTTTCCTCGCCGATAAACCAACCATACAGTTTGGTGTGCAACAGGTATTCGTTGCGCACCGTGTCGAGCGCAATGTTCTGTTGCAGTTTCTGCACGAGGGCGGCGAAAGTCTTTTCGTTGGTCGCAGACGGCTCGGCAGCTGATAACGCCCTTTGCGTTTGCCGCCGAATTAAACTGAGGCTACGCGCGTCCAGCTCCGCGTCAGCCAGGTGAAGCTGCGCAAGTTTGTTCCAAAGCGCTTCGTCGGTAATCGCGCTCAACGCTTCGGGCGTGGCGGTGATGGAGCGAAGAATGTTGGCTTCAGTTACTCGTTTAGTCATCGCGAGCGCCGCGACCTGAATCGCGGTAGGCGTGCCGTCCGGCGTTTGCGCCACAAAAAATCCCTGCGGGGCCTTGCCACCAATCTTTTCAATGTCGGAGTACCAGGCGACGTTGATGGCGTTCAGTCGTGCGAGTGAATACGGTTGCGCAACGGCGTGGTTAGACTGTTGTTGAGGGGCGTCCAGGCTTTGCTCCGCCTGAGCGAGGGAACGCAGGAACGCTGCCGGTCCGTACAGGCCGGGCAGGGCATCGACGACTCGCCCGCGCGAATCGAGCATGTAGTGAATGCTATTGCCGGTCAGGGTGCGTTCCAGTTTGCGACCGTCGCCGAAGTCTATGGTCACTCGCGGCGCCGGTCGTTCAGATTCCCAATGAAGAATGAATCGCTCGCGAAGTTGTTTCGACACTTCCGCGTTTGAATAAAGAATCGTGCGGAAGAAACGGCTGTTTGCACAGCTGTACTCTTCGCTCAATTTACCGAGCAGACGTAGCGAGAGAATTGGTTTGTGCGCTGCACGCGCCGCGGCTTTAGCCTCGTCCAAATCGGTGTACCAGTAGAGCGCTGAGAGATAGCTGTCCTTCTGCTGGCTAACCGCATCGAGCGCCGCGCTCAACCGCTGCCATTCCGGCGTCGGCGTCAATAAAGGATTTGCAGCCTGCTCGTCTATTTCTCGCGCGTAAGTCTTGAACAATAGATCCAGTCCTGTTGGCCCGAGCGCCCGCAACTCGGCGATAGCTGCCTTTGCCTCGGCTGAATTTGGCGAGACGGCCCGGTCGGGCAAAGTTTCTTTAAGCGTAGTTTCTTTACGGGTCTGTGCGAAAACGGTTTGAGCAAAAGCGGAAAGCAAGAGCGCCAGGACAAAAACTGAAGACCTGCGTTTCATTGGAACCTCCGAGCGGGATGGGAATGCCGGAAATCGTGGAG
>JBKPNP010000885.1:0-8063 GCA_046732775.1 Acidobacteriota bacterium | reverse complement strand
TTGCAGGAGATTGCGGCACTACTCGAACTCAAGGGCGGCAAAGATCGATTCAAGGCCCGCGCGTATCAGGCAGGCGCGCGTGTGATTGCCGGATTGTCCGACGACATCGGCGATGTGGTGCTGGAAAATCGTTTGACCTCTTTGCGCGGCATCGGCGACGCGCTCGCATCGCAAATCGAACAGCTGTACCTGACCGGCGAGTCGTCAGTTTTGAGTGGATTGAAGAAGGACTTTCCACCAGGCATCATCGAGTTGTCCGGTCTTCCCGGTCTATCCATCAGCAAGATCAAAACCTTGCATGAAGCTTTGGGGGTCACTTCGATAGCCGAGTTGAAGGCGGCGGCCGAGGCGGGAAAAATCAAAGACATCAAGGGTTTTGGCGCCAAGACTGAAGCAAAACTACTCGAAACCATCGTTGGTCATCGTCAGCGTGCAAAGAGCGAGAACCGTCTGCATCTCCATCGCGCGCTCCAGTCAGCAACTGGTGTAGTTAACTATCTTGAAACTTCCGGCGCCGCGACGGAGATAGCGATTGCCGGTTCGCTGCGCCGCTGGAAAGAAACGGTCGGGACCATCCGCCTCGTCGCCAATTCAAAAAAACCGGCGGCGATCATCGAACACTTCCTGCGTTATCCCTTAATCGTTGAAGTCATCGAAAAGATGGAAGAAGCTGCCACCGTGCGTTTAGCTGACGGCGCGCGCGTTTCTGTTGTGGCGGCTCAACCCGATGAGTTCGCGCTCGCCTTGTTAACCGAAACCGGTTCGCGCGCGCACGTGAACAAGTTGCAACAGATCGCAGATGGGGCTGCACCAAAGACCAAGAAGCAGAAACGCGTGAAGACTCGCGCCCGCAAAGGCGGGCGACGGGATGGCGAAGCGCAAATTTATGAACAGCTCGGCCTGTCCTACATCGAACCGGAGCTACGTGAGGATGCCGGCGAGATTGAAGCCGCACTCGCGGGCACACTCCCAGACGATCTGATCACGCTCGCAGACATTCGCGGGATGGTGCACTGTCACACCACCTATTCAGACGGCAAGCATTCGATTGAAGAGATGGCGCGTGCCGCCGAAGAGATGGGCATGAAGTATCTGACGATTACCGATCACTCGCCCACTGCTTTTTACGCAGGCGGCGTCACGCTCGATCAGCTCAAACGTCAATGGGAAGAGATCGATGAAGTACAAGAGAAAGTTAAGGTGAAACTGCTGCGTGGCACGGAGTCGGATATTGTAGCCGACGGACGGCTCGACTATCCGGACCTCATACTGGAACAGTTTGACGTCATCGTCGCCAGCATCCATTCACGCTACAAGATGGATTCAGCAAAGATGACGAAGCGAATCGTCACCGCCATGCGCCAGCCGGTTTTCAAGATTTGGGGCCACGCCCTCGGACGTTTGATTCAGCGACGGCCACCGTTTGACTGCGACGTCGAACACATTCTCGACGTGATTGCCGAGTCGCGTGCGGCAATCGAAATCAATGGCGACCCGTGGCGTTTGGACATGGAGCCGCGCTGGGTGCGCGAAGCGCGCAAACGCAAAATCAAGTTTGTAATCTCAGTCGACGCGCATTCAACCGGCGCGCTGCACAATTTGAAATACGGTGTGGCAATGGCGCGTAGAGGTTGGTTAAGAAAATCTGAAGTGCTGAACGCGCTGGGTGTGTCAGCATTTCAAAAAGCCGTCAAGCCAGCGTGACTGTAACGCAAACTGTTAGTTTGCGTCTTCCGCGGTTGCCATAGCGGTTAATCTGTGTGTGCATCAGACGCAAACTAACAGTTTGCGTTACATAAGACGACGATGAGCTGCATCTTCTGCCAGATCACCAAAGGGGAACTCGCCGCGTCGATTGTTTTTCAGGATGACATCTCAACCGCCTTTCTTGATCATCGTCCATTATTTCCCGGACATACACTGCTCGTTCCCAATCAACACTTCGAAACGCTTACGGATTTGCCGTCAAAACTGGTCGCACCGTTCTTCAATAACGTGCAACTATTGACGCGCGCCGTGGAACTGGCGATCGGCGCGGAAGGTACATTCGTGGCGATGAACAACCGCGTCAGTCAAAGCGTACCTCATCTGCACGTACACATCGTGCCGCGCCGGAAGAAGGACGGTCTTAAAGGATTTTTCTGGCCCCGCAATAAGTATCAAGGCGACGCGCATCTCGCTGAAGTGCAGCAATCAATTCAGGCGGCGATAGCCGCAATCAAGAAACTTTCCTGAAGGAGAACCCCCCGTGTTCACACTCCGCTCATTAGCATTCGTCCTGTGTTTGCTGGCGCTGGCCATCGGCGTGTCTGCTCAGAAATCGGCGCCCAAAGAGCCTTTGCTGAACGGCCTCGCCTGGCTGAGCGGCTGCTGGGAAGGACGACAGGGCGAAGCGATTATCGAGGAAGTGTGGTCGAAACCGCGTGGCGATTCAATGGTTGGTTTTGGCCGCACCGTCAAAGATGGGAAGACGACTGCATTTGAATTTATGCAGGTGAGGGAAGCGAACGGAAGTTTGACCTACATGCCACAACCTGGAGGCGGCGCGCGCGTTAACTTCCCGCTGAAAGATTCGTTTGGCGAGCGCTTCACTTTTGAAAACAAAGACCACGACTTTCCACAGCGAGTAATTTATGAACGCAAAGGTCCCGGATTGTTGCTGGCTGCGATCGAGGGAACTTACAAGGGTAAAGAAGAGCGTGAGGAATATCAGATGAAGAAAGTCCGCTGCGATTGAAGCCGAATCGCAGCGGACGCAGCTTTCAGTAAATCAATCGGCGGGAGCCACGCTGCCGTCGACCGCAGGCCGCATGTCACCCACGTATTGATCCAGCGGCCTGATGCTGTACAAAACAACTTCAATTGCCTTATCCGGAAAGCCGGACTCGAGCGTAAAAGTGTAGCCGGCAAAGATGTCGCCGGTGCCATCCATGCCCCAAAATAAAAAGTTCTTGTCACTCAAGTACAAAAGCTGACGCATCAATGCGGTCGAATCTTTCGCTCGATTGACATTAATGTAGCTGCCTTTGTAGTGAGGATAAATTCGGAAGCCAATCGTCTCGTCTTTGCTTACACCGACCACAACTTCATAGCTGTCGGCGTTTTTCAATTCGCTGTCTGAGAGCATACCGACGAAGTTAAACGGCTCCTTGGTGCTTTGCCTGAAGGGAATGTTTATTCCTTTTTTAGGCCCCGAAGCCTGGAGCAGTGTGCGCAACTTCTCGCGCGTGGCGATCCGCGCCGCTTCTTTTTCCGCCGGGGTCTTGGTTTGAGCCGGCGCGCTAATTACGATCGGCGCCGATAGTATTAACAGGGCGATTATCAAATAGGGTTTCATCGGGGATCCTCAGGTTAGTTGAAAGTTGCATACAACGCGCAACGCTTACTCAAGTCCAGCTAGGTTGCGCCGTTTACGCTGGGGCAGTAGCCCGACAGTGATGGAGGGCTACGTTACCACTAATGCTCAGCGAAACGAGGTGTCAACGATTGACGGTTACCACGACCCACGAGGGTTGCGCTTTGCGTAGCCCTCCTAACTGTCGGGCTACTGCCCCGTGCCGCGTCGCGTTCCGATCTTACCGCGCAACGCTTACTCAACTCCAGTTAGATTGCGCCGTTTACGCCGGGTCAGTAGCCCAACTGTGTTGGAGGGCTACGTCAGCACTTAATAGTCGGCCTAGCGCACGTGCCGCACTTTTCTTAACCCGCAAGAATATTTCGCATCAAGAAAAAAATAAAACACACAAAAATTTGATCTTAAAAATCAATAAGCGTATAAACCTCCCTGTCGCGAGGGTCATGGCCTTCGAGACCGACAAAGGGATCGGCAACCGATGTGGTGACACACGGAAGAGGGAATCAGCAACGGTCTGTTGATTCTATTGACGCCCTGAGTCGAAGCCGAAAGGCTTTGCTAGAGAAGGCTGAGAGGTCTTCTCGAGCCAGTCGGATAAAAACGAGTGGCACTCTTTAGACAGGACCCGCTGAAGAGGGCGAATGGCTTGACGCAAGTTGAGCTGACGTTGTCGGATCGTAACCGAAGGTGGAGGAAAAGCCACCAGAACAAAAACCTAACGGCACCGCGTTCGAAAGGATGCGAGAATTGTGAAAGCAGTTCGCGTGCTGACCGAGGACAGACTGACCGACAGTTGATCTTCGGGATACAAAACCGGCAGCCTAGTGTGTACATGCGAAGCTGCCATCCTTTTAAAAGCTTCGGCGATTATTAGGAAACGGATTGCGCTACTTTCGGCTTGCCGGAAGTAGCGTTTTCCGTTTTTGGCGGACCACTCTTCACCGTATATAATCTCGCACCCTGAATAATAATTTTCGACACGCCGCGCAGACGTTCCCGTCTCCCTGGGTACGGCGCGTCCCCAGCCCTTAAGGAGAGAAAAATGACCGAGGCAAGAATGCAAGAAACTCCGGAATACAAGGCGGGCACTTTCTGTTGGATGGAACTCTCAACGTCGGACGCCGAGGCGGCTAAAAAGTTTTACACGGAATTATTCGGCTGGACTTACGAAGATCGCCCCGTGGCGCCGGGCATGGTTTACACGATGCTGCGGCTCGACGGAAAAGATACTGGCGCACTTTACGAGGACAAACAGAAGTTGGCGCAGGGAATTCCGCCACACTGGCTCGCGTATGCGTCGGTTGCCAATGCTGACGAAAGCGCGGCGAAGGCGAAGGAATTGGGCGGGAGCCTGGTGGCGGGTCCGTTTGACGTGATGACGCACGGGCGAATGGCCGTCATTCAGGATCCGACCGGAGCGGTTTTCGCTCTGTGGCAACCTAACGATCACAAAGGCGCCGGCGTGGTGAACGCACCGAATTCGTTTTGCTGGAACGAGCTCATGACCACCGACACCGCGAAGGACAAAGATTTCTACACCGGCCTATTTGGCTGGACTGCCAATACGCAAAACTTCGGACCACTCGAATACACAATGTTTTCTAACGGCGAGCGGCCGGCCGGCGGAATGCTCGGTATAACTCCGGAGATGGGTCCCATACCGCCAAACTGGCTGGTCTACTTCGCGGTTGATGACTGCGACGCGAAGACGAAGAAGGCAACCGAACTCGGCGCTAACGTTATGAAACCCGCGGACGACATCCCGGGCATCGGACGTTTTTCAATCCTGACCGATCCGCAGGGCGCCGCGTTCGCTTTAATCAAACTCGAAAACGCAGACCCCGCATAAGCTATAGCCCGCGAGCGGCGCCGCAAGGTTCCGCTCGCATTTTCGTTCCCGCTGGAAAAACGGAGCCAACCACAAATGAAACCACGTCTGGTTTGGCTCCTCCTCTGCCTTATTTGGGGAACTACCTGGCTCTTCATAAAGCTCGGTCTCGAGGATCTGCCTCCACTAACCTTTGCCGGCATCCGGTTCGTAATCGCGACTGCGATAGTGTTCGCGCTCATTGCGATTCGTCGTATTCCCTTGCCGAACCGAGCCAGAGACTGGGTTCTGCTCGCTGTCACCGGCGTTTTGTCGTTCACACTAAATTACGGCTTGGTCTTCTGGGGTGAACAGTACATCTCCTCGGGCCTCGCCGCGCTCTTGCAGTCAACGCTGCCGGCTTTCGGGCTAATCATTGCTCACTTCTATTTGCCCGGCGAACGGATGACGCTGCTGAAAATTCTCGGCGTGGTGCTGGGCGTCTTTGGCGTGGGGGTTATCTTTTCCAACCAGTTGCAGGTCGCAGGTTCGCAGGCGCTGTGGGGCTCGGCCGCGCTCGTGCTCAGTGCGTTCTGTGCCGCCTACGCCAATGTTCTGGTAAAAGCCTACGGGATCAATTTGCAGCCCGCGGTGCTCGCCGGCGGCCAAATGCTTTTCGGTTTGATCCCTTTGCTTCTGATCGGTATTCCGCTCGAAGGCAACCCTCTGAATTACCGCTGGACGCCTATTGCAGTGCTGTCGCTGTTCTATCTGGCGATCGTCGGCACCGTTGTCGCCTTTCTGCTTTATTACTGGCTCATGCACAACATGGACGTAACGAAGACCATGCTGATAGCGCTGGTGACGCCGGTGACCGCGGTGATAGTCGGGATGCTGGTCTTGAAAGAAGAAATGCACTGGCGCACGCTAATCGGCGGCGCGATGATTATTTCGGGACTGGCGTTGATTGTGGCGCGCCGGGGAAAAGGGACGACTACTCGAACAGTTATAGGAATTCTAAAATAACTTAGCCTTGGCGGATGGTAGTTGCTGCCCCAATAATTCGGTAACGATTCCCTGAGACCAAATCTCAGTCATTCTTTTTGACTCAATACAATCGGCCAATTCCTCAACGCTGACGAACTTTCCGCTCAATGAGGTACCTCGCCTTTCAAAAAACTCTGCGCTGCTCAGTGCGACAGCAACGTCATCAGTCGCTGCTCGCCATTCATAGACAAGAGCAACATGCCTCGACGTACTTTCGCCGACATCGGCATAAATTGCCCCTATTAACGTTAAATCTTTTCCTTCCAGGTTCAATCTTAGCTCTTCTTGCAACTCCCGTAACGCGCATTGAATTAGGGAGTCTCCATTTTTCGCGTCTTCTTTTCTGACGTGTCCACCTGCCCAAATGACGATCTTCTCATGGAGTATTTTCTGTTCAGATTTTTCGCGCCGCCGAAGGCGAAGAACATCACCGCTCTTATTGCGCACAACGACTACAGGTAAGGCTTGCACTAATTGTTGATTCTCTTCCACTTCCTCTCTCGGATGAAACTCCCCGGACTGACCGAATAATTTCGATAACGTAATAGCCTTTAATGAATCTAAAACAATTTTGCCTTGAAAAAGATTCTCTATGGCCCCTTTTGGAAGGGTAAGAATGTCTTCTTGAAGCTCTTCCTCAATCAGACTTAGAACAATGTCTACGACCGTTTCAGCAGTTCTCTGAGGATTATTTTTTGTGTCACCTGAGGAAGTATCAATAGTATAAAGTCTGAAATCCCGTTTTAATCTATCAGCGGTTTCTCTGGTATTCTCCAACATTCCCTGCAGTACGTCTAAATTCATAATGGAACCCTTTGAGCCCTCAACTTTAAGAAACCCTTTTTCACGTTCCATAGCGTCCTGCGGCGAGGCGGTCATGACAATGACCCCTGTTATTCTTTCTTTCCAATCATCGATGAGCAGGAACTTTTCTATCGTTTTCCGATCCTCCGTACGAACGCGTTCGAGCCGTTCCATAAAAGTTAGCCAGGATATTGAATCGAACAGACCGCGGTCGAGTATTAGAATGTGCGGGTCATCAATCCGAGGAGGATCTTGAGTCTTTTCGAGAATCTGGGCGAGCGTTGTACATGCTGTCCAAACGTTAAAATTAGCATGTTTCTTATCCCTTATGGGACAAACAGAGGCCCTCTCTATTACGACTTCTACTCGAAACCCACACCTTTTCAAAAAAGACTGAAGCTGTCCCAGGGTAGTAGTTTTTCCTGCTTTGGGCACGCCTGCGAATTCGATGACGATTGGTTTACGTGCGGTTTCCGCAAAACGCTTGGCGGCATTTTGTGCTCTGATTTGCAAGTCTGACATACAGAAGGATTGCCTTAAGAGGTAATTAACAAGGAATAGGCACTCAATCTAACATGACTGAAGTTTACAGCAAAGCCTTGACTGTTTTTACGCACCCAGTATCTGAATTCCTCTTATCTGCGCTTGCACATAAGCATCGATCGCGCGCCTGACAAAATCGATTTCGTTTGCCGGATAACAATCGGGCAATCGTCTCAGTTGATCGATTTGATCAGCCTTTAGCCAGAACCCGCCAATCTCAACGCCGAACAGATTGGGCACCGCCAGCTCCAGCGCCGTGCGATGAACCGCGCGCAAATATTTTGCAGAGTCCGACTCGATGTGAACGACGCAATCCGTTAGCGCAAACGCACACAAGCTGACGGCTGAGCGGTTGTTTTGAAAAGCTGGTTCTGGATTGGCCATGACGTACCTCAAATCTCAAACAGCTGTTGCGTAGTTGCGAATTAATCCGCGCACGATGCCCTGGATTTGAATGCGCTCCGGCGTCTTGATGAAAATAGGTTTGAACTGAGGATTCGCCGGCTC
>JBKPNP010000884.1:0-5029 GCA_046732775.1 Acidobacteriota bacterium | reverse complement strand
GGCAACGCAGTCAACCGGATGATCGAAGCCGGCATCGAGGGCATAGAATTTCTCGTTGCCAACACTGATCTGCAGGCGTTGAAGCGCTCGAAAGCGCCAATCAAAATTCAACTCGGCAGTCGCTTGACCAAAGGCTTAGGTGCCGGCGCGAATCCTAATGTGGGACGCGAGGCAGCTCTCGAAGATACCGACAAAATCATCGAAGTGCTCGAAGGCGCCGACATGGTTTTTGTCACTACCGGTCTCGGCGGTGGCACCGGAACGGGCGGCGCTCCGATCATCGCCTCGCTGGCAACCGAGCTCGATGCACTGACTGTGGCGGTCGTCACCAAGCCGTTCATGTTTGAAGGACGGCGGCGCATGCAACAAGCCGAACTCGGCTTGCGCGAATTGCGCGAATGTGTGGATACCGTCATTACAATTCCAAACGAACGTTTGCTGCACACCGTGCAGAAAGACTCTTCGTTAGCGGAATCGTTTGGCGTGGCTGACGACGTCTTGCGCCAGGCAGTGCAGGGCATCAGCGATTTGATTACCGTCCCTGGTTTGATCAACCTGGACTTCGCAGATGTGAAGTCCATCATGCAGGGTATGGGCATGGCGTTGATGGGTGCCGGACGCGCGCGCGGAGAGAACCGCGCCATCGAAGCGACGCAGCAGGCGATCTCTTCTCCGCTTTTGGAAGAAGCAACGATTCAGGGTGCAAAGGGCGTGCTTATTAACATCACCGGTGGCCCTGACCTGACGCTTTACGAAGTGAATGTCGCCTCCACCATCATTCGCGAAGCTGCCGACGAAGACGCGAACATCATCTTCGGCGCTGTCATCGATGAAAATCTGCGCGAGGACATGAAGATCACCGTCATCGCGACGGGCTTTGGTCAGGAAGCCGTGCAGGTTGCGTCTGCGGCCGCGATTTCAACGCTGCCCGCCGCCGCGCCACGTTTTGTGCAACGGCCGAGCGACGATCTCCCGCGACCGATGATGCAGGCGCGCCCCGACGATCTGGATGTGCCGACGTTTATTCGCAAGAAAGCCGACTGATTCACCCAACATTTGCTACGGGAAGGAAGGCCAGATCGCTGCGCCTTCCTTTTTCTTTCCGGTATGTGCAAACGCAGAAATTTGGTTGTGTTGCCTTTGCTTTTTGACGCCCGCTTGTGTAGCATGAGCGCATTCCTTGCAGGGTTTTCCAATACGGTTCAAATTTCGTCCCATTCGATTGGCCGCTGCCTGCGAGTTAGTGTGATACGCGATACCACATCCCCGCCAAATGTGTATCGCGAGATCTTATTTTTCAACCCGTCTTTATTTTTTGGAGGTAGTTACAGTGAGTAATCGTAAATTGATCAGAACCACGCTTGCCGAGGTTAAGGGCAAGGTTCGGGAAGTGCCGCCCCAGCGCGAGCGTTCGAGCAACGGCTCGGGCTCGCATCGTGGACCGGGCCCTGAGAGAGATGGCGGCAGAGACTCCGGCAGAGAAAATGCGCGCGCTCAACAGGCGTCGGCCCAGGTGCGGAAACGGAATCCACCGCCGATGGAAACCAACGCCGAGCTCTTCTACTACAAGAAGCAGATCGACGCGCATACCTTGATGGTAATCGTGCTGCGAGATGGTGAAGAAATCGAAGGCACCATCGAATGGTACGATCGTGGTGCATTGAAGGTTAACCGGAAAACGGCTCCTAATCTTCTGTTGCTCAAACGAAACATCAAGTACATGTACAAGGCTGACGAACGCGGCCAGGATAACGCGGAGTAGCCCATCGACTGTTCCGCTATCCGTCTCCCACCTCTTCCCAACTACTGCGGCCTGGTTAATTAATGAGGCAGTTTGGACAAAACTCATCTCATTCAGATTCCAGTCAGCTCCGATCCTTGCCGAGGATTGCCATCACCATGGGCGATCCCGCAGGGATCGGACCGGAAGTAGTTCTCAAAGCAGTTGCTGAAGAAGAGGTCCAACGCGTTTGCATCCCCGTGATCGTCGGCGATGCGCAGTTACTCGCACACACCGCGCGTACCCTCGATCTGCAATCCGGCTATGACATCGTTCGAGTCGGCGAGTCCCTGCCAGAACAAGCTTCCGGTCCCTTAATCTTTCATCTCGACAACATCAATGGCGTGATTGAGCCCGGCGTCGAATCCGCCGCCGCTGGTAAGGCTGCCGGCGGCTACATCGAAGCGGCGGTGGAGTTGTGCGCGGCCGGAAGTGTGGACGCGATCGCCACTGCTCCGATTAACAAACGTTCGCTCTTCCTCGGCGGATACAGTTTCCCGGGACACACGGAGTTTCTGGCACACCTGACCGGCAGTGAAGAGTTTGCGATGGCCTTCGTTGCGGCAAATCTCCGAATCGTTCTGATCTCAACCCACGTCCCGCTGTCCGAAGCGATTCGTCTGGTCAAAAGGGAACTCATTGTTCGCACGATTCATTTAACAAATCGCGAACTCAAACGTTGGGGCATCGAGCGTCCGCGCATCGCGGTAGCGGCTTTGAATCCGCACGGCGCTGAGGGCGGACTATTCGGGATGGAGGAAACTTCCGAGATCGCACCCGCCGTTGCTGAGTGCCGCAACGCAGACGACATCAATGTTGAAGGGCCCTACTCCGCAGACACCGTATTTTTACGGGCCTCGCGCGGAGAGTTTGATGCCGTGATTGCGTGTTATCACGATCAAGCGATGATTCCCGTAAAATGTCTTTCGTTTGGAGAGGCCGTGAATGTTACTCTGGGTTTGCCGTTCATCCGAACGTCGGTCGACCACGGCACCGCCTTCGATATCGCCGGTAAGGGAATCGCAGAACACTCGAGCATGGTTGCCGCAATCAAGCTTGCGGCGGAACTCGCGGGCCGCTCCGACGAAAGCTGTAACGCCATAGAAGTCTAAGTAAAGGTAAAACTACTTACATGTCGGCTACACCGGGAACTCAAAACAAACGTCAGATACTGGTCGCCGACGACGATCCGGCGATCCTGCGTTTGGTTTCCGCCATTCTGGAAAAAGAAAATTACGGCGTGGTTGCCGTGCGCGACGGCCGCGAAGCCTACAAGATCCTCCAGAACGATGCGAACTTCACCGCCGCGATTTTTGACGTCGTCATGCCTCACATCTCAGGACCGGAATTGGTTCGCTACATGAAAACCGAGAAGCGCCTCATGAAGATTCCGGTAATGATGATGACGGCCGAACAGGATCCCAAGTTGTCGTCGGATAGTTTTTCTGCCGGCGCTGTCGTGTTCCTGCCGAAGCCGTTCACCACCGCGCAACTTCACATCATGCTGCAAATGTTAATTGGCAAAGCCGCCGGCTAATTCGAGAGCAAGATGGCACAGAGACTCACGATAAACGGCCTTTTCCTGGTTCTCGTTGCCTCTCTTTGCTGCTTCGTAATCGTAGTGCGCGCGGATTCCGCCAAAGGCCTAAGCGCCAGTCAGGCGCGCAAAGCGCTGACGCGCATCAAGCAGCTCGAACTCAAAAGCAGCGCCGTGCGCGTAAAGTCGGTGACTGCGACCAGCGCTTCCACGGCGGACGTAGCCACAGACCTTCGCCTGGTTTTCAAATTTCAAAGTGATGCGAATGGTCGCTGGAGCGTTGCGGAGATTCGGAGTGGCCAGGATCGTTGGGAAAGCATTGATCTCGTCGCGGAGGCCTTGCACGCCCACATCGTAGGCGATTGCAACGCGCCTGATCCTCCGCTCAAAGGAAAGCTTGCGGTTGATCCTAGTGTGCGGCGCGCGCGCTGTTTGCTGGGCAGTCTTTTTGGAATTGATGTGCCATCGGACGCGGTGCGCATTCAGGAAGTAGATCCAATGCCGGTTCCGCTCGCTTCGCAACCGTCAGCGATAGTGGTCGCCTGGGTTCGAGTGGATGCGCGCCTGACAAACGCGCAGGGCGGTTGGGAAGTCACTGAAATACGGACCGGCAATCGCGATTGGGTTCGGATTGATTCGGTCGTCGCCGCCCTCGATGATCAGAAACGACGTCGCGCACGCGAGGAGTTGGATCTGATCGCAACTGCGCTCGAGAAATTTCGCAGTGAGCGCGGCTTCTACGTAGTGGCAGACAAACAAGCGGTGGCGATTGACTACCTCAGCCCGCGTTACTTGCAGCGCGTCATCCGCGTCGACCCCTGGCATCAGCCTTACGGTTATCTCGGCGAGCGTGAACGTTTTACCCTTCGGTCTTCAGGCCCCGACGGCAAAGCCGACACCCCCGACGACATTCTCGTTAGCAGCAAATAGATAGAACGTGTGCAGGGTCTGCGCACTGGGTCAGTTTGGTGTGTGCGACGCGCTTGGTGCAGCGATTTGCAGGCCCGAAGGGCCGTTGGTTAATAGCCACGCCCGTGAGGGCGTGCGAAGAAAGACAGCAATCGGATCGAGCGCCGAAGGTGCGACAGTCCCAACATCGCGGTTGAAGACGTCAAAAAAGTTCGACTGCCGCACCTGCGGCGCTCCGTGATCAATTCCGGTTCGAGTCCACGCCCTCACGGGCGCGGCTATTAACTGACGGCCCGCCGGGCCTAAGTCATTCGCCCTCGGCACTATCAATCCGTTTTTGTGCAAAGCCACGGCCCACCCGCTACCGCGGGGTGGTACTGCCCCTCCTACTCAAACCGACGCCTCATGAGAGCCAAGGTACGCGTCACGCAGCTGGTTGTTCTTCTGCTAGCTTGCCATGGCCAACTTAGAAGCACGAAAATCGATCTCACTTCCAGTTTGCTCCTCAGCGTGTGTGTGAGGCCTGCGACTTACTTAGCGTTTTTGACGAAGGAAAGAGACATGTTAAAGCCAGCCAGGGTTTTTCTTATCGTATCGCTCATCGCTATCAGCGGCGTCTCGCCGGCCGCGTTCGGCAGAGTACCTGCTCAGGAGATCACTAAGACTGAAGACCAGGAAGCGCGGGATCTCGCCGCACAGTTTGTTGAGCAGTTTGCCGAAACGAAAGACTTAGCTCCGGTTGTCGAACGTCTCTATGTTCGCGATTTCACGAAGCGTTTCAATCAATCAAAGTTAGCGAATCC
>JBKPNP010000883.1:0-21057 GCA_046732775.1 Acidobacteriota bacterium | reverse complement strand
TTCGGCGGCCGTCCGATTCTTAAAAATCTGCAAGGCGAACTACGCGGGCGCGCCATCGGACTGCTCGGTCCAAACGGCGCGGGCAAGACAACGCTGATTCATACGCTGCTTGGTTTTCACGCTCCGTCCTCCGGCACCGCACACATCTTTGGCCAGGACATAACTACTGACGCGAAGCAAATAAGGTCGCTCATCGGTTATATGCCGGAGCGCGACTCTTTCATCGCCAAGATGAGCGCCGTGCATTTCGTGAGACTGATGGCCGAGTTGTCCGGCCTGCCGCCGGAAGCGGCGCTCGAACGCGCGCATGAGGCGCTGTTTTATGTCGGACTTGGTGAAGCACGGTATCGCAGCCTCGACACTTATTCGCTGGGTATGAAGCAGCTCGCGAAGCTGGCCCAGGCAATCGTTCATGGCCCGCGCTTGATCTTTCTGGATGAACCAACCAATGGGCTTGATCCGCCGGCACGCCAACGGATGATCCGTCTGGTGCGTGAGATTCGCGACAGCGGCAAGGCCAACATAGTTTTGTCGTCTCACCTGCTGCGCGACGTTGAAGAGTGTTGCGAGGAAATTCTGATTCTGACGGACGGCGAAATTGCCGTTTACTGCAATCTCGAAGAAGAACGCAAATCAAACCGCAAGTTTCTGCTGTTGGAAACACGCGGCGAGCAGGAGAAGTTTGCTGCGGCCATTGGCGCGCTCGGTTGTGAATATGCGGTGACCGGAGATCACCGCGTCAAAGTTGTGCTGCAGAACGACGTCGAGGTTCGGGACATCTATCGAGTGGCGTCACAGTTTGATGTGCAAATCAGACGGCTCAGCTATAAGCGCGATTCATTGGAAGACATTTTCCTGAAGGCGATGGAGAACGGCAATGGCGGTTTATGAGCACACCTATAAGCAGTATCTCGGAAAACTGACTCCCGATTGGAGCCGGTTCCTGGTGATACCGCGCCATGCGTTTCGTGATGTCTTCAAATCGAAACTCTTCACCGCTTTCTTCGCGGTCTGTTTCATTCCGTTGCTTGTTGAAGCTATTCTCATTTACCTGCATCACAACGTAAACGCGCTGGCGATTTTGCAAGTGAACGTCAGAGAGCTGATTCCGATTGACGCGTCTTTTTTCCAAACGTTCGTCAACGTCCAGGCCACCTTTGCTTTCTTCGTCACCTTATTGGTCGGGCCACCGCTAGTCGCGCGCGATCTGAGAAACAATGCGTTGCCGCTTTATCTATGCCGGCCGTTTTCGCGAACTGAGTACGTACTGGGGAAGATGTCGGTGCTGCTGATCCTGCTCTCCCTGATCACGTGGATTCCGCAGCTGCTGCTGTTTCTATTTCAGGCATATCTCGAAGGCGCTGCCTGGTTCCTCGAAAACATTTCACTTGCGAGCGCTATCTTTCTTAGCAGTATGGTCGTCATTCTTTTGCTAGCGCTGCTTTCGCAGGCGATCTCGGCGCTCGTGAAATGGCGCGTGATTGCCAGTGCCGCACTGTTGGGAATCTTTTTTATCCCGTCGGTGTTTGGCGAAGTAGTCAACAACCTGTTCATGACGAGATGGGGCAACATCATCAGCCCCGGCGCCTTGATGCGAAATGTTACCGCGGGATTGTTCGGGACTTTCATTCGCGCCAGCGGGTTTACCAGCTTTGATGGACGCGGTGGTCGAGGCGGTACGGACTTTATTCTTTACGAACCGCCGCTGTGGGCGTCATGGTTCGCGCTGTTCGTAGTGTGTGCCATTTGCCTCGCGTTACTTTCGCGGAAAGTTAAGGCTTACGAAGTTATCAGATGAGACGATGAACGATACGACGACAAAACTCGAAGTTGATCAAAATGAGATTCGCGGTTCAATAAGCGAACCGCTCGAGTCGCACATGATCGTCTTCAACAATGTCTCGAAGTTTTACGGTGAGATATTGGGAGTTAATCGTGTCAGCCTGCAGATCGCTCCAGGCATTACCAGTTTGGTCGGACCTAACGGCGCGGGCAAGTCCACCATCATGAACTTGATGACCGGACTGCTGCGTCCCAGTCGCGGTACGATCAGCGTCCTTGGTATTCCAACTGACAATCCGGAACAACTGTTTCGCAAGCTCGGGTATTGCACGCAGTTCGATTCGTTTCCGCGGGGACTTACGGGAAACGAATTCATTAAGTCGTTCCTGCTGGTACACGGCTATAGCCGGAAGAAAGCTGCGGAGTTGACCGACATCGCCCTCGAGCGCGTCAGCTTAACCGAAGCGCGGAACCGCAAGATTGCCGGGTATAGCAAGGGCATGCGCCAGCGCATTCGTTTGGCCCAGGCCATCGCGCATCAGCCCGCAGTTTTAATCCTCGACGAACCGCTTAACGGACTCGATCCGATGGTGCGCGCGGAAACGATTGCGCTGTTTCGCAAGCTCGCCGCCGAAGGGTTACACCTGATTATCTCGAGCCACATCCTGCACGAAGTCGATGTGATGTCGGACCGCGTAATCCTGTTAAACAACGGCTACGTTGTGGCCGAAGGAAACATCCATGGCGTGCGCGATGAAATGGAAGAGCACCCGATGCAAATCCTGATTCGCTGCGACCGGCCGTCGAAACTCGCCGCACGCGTTTTCGATAAGGATCATGTAGTCGAAGCGAGGCTGCACGACGATCGACTCGGCCTCTTCGTGCGCACGCGCGATGCCGATCGCTTTTATCTATTGCTCAACGACGTGGTTGCTGAAGGTGAAATTAACATTGAGTCGGTGGCGCCGGTCGATGATGATTTGAGCGCGGTGTACTCTTACTTGATTGGCTCGGAAGGCGGGGCGTGAGTTCGAGCGATCCTCCCCGGGTGATGAACATGAGCAGCTCAACAATAGATACAGTGCCGGTAAAGACAGCGAACCCGATGCAGTGGTCGTTATGGTTCAGACAGATCCGCGCGATTTTTCGCCTCGAGATCGAGAAGAACTTTCTCGGCCGTCGCTCCATCCTGCTCTACCTGCTGGCGCTGCTGCCGGTCGGACCCCTGCTCCTGTTAGCGCCGTTCACTCCGCCGGGCCGTGAATGGCAGGACTTCACGCAGTACAACATGATCTTCGCGATCTATTACGGCGGGTTGATTTTGCGGACCGTGGTCTTTTTTGGCTGCGTCTGGATCTTCATGAACCTCTTTCGCGGAGACATCATCGATCGCAGTCTGCATTTTTATTTCTTGAGTCCGGTGCGGCGCGAGGTTTTGGTAGTAGGCAAATACTTATCCGGGTTGGCGACCTCGATCATTCTTTTCACTATCACTACCGCGGTTTGCATGTTGTTGCTTTACCTGCCCCACTTTCCTTCGGAGAGCTCGCGGTTCTTCTTTGACGGTGCGGGCACGACCCAGCTGCTTACCTATGCGGGCGTCACGATGCTGGCCTGCATTGGTTATGGCGCTTTTTTTCTGGTGGTCGGTTTGTTCTTCCGAAATCCGATAATCCCGGCGATCCTGCTTTACGGTTGGGAGTGGCTGAATTTTCTGCTGCCGCCGTTATTGAAGAAGATCAGTGTTATCCACTATCTCAATTCGCTGGTGCCGGTGCCGGTGTCCGAAGGGCCGTTTGCAGTTGTCGCCGAACCCACACCCGCATGGATCGCTGTGCCGAGTCTGGTAATCGTAACGCTGCTGGTCTTGATTATTGCCAGCTATCGCATCCGCCACATGGAAGTGCGTTACGGCAGCGACTAACAAGTCAGTCAGTTCCGACTCGCGGCCAGCAATGGCTGCCATGACGGTCTCCAGTTTGGTCCCACGTCGGTAAGTTGAGTTTCGTTCTTGCCGTCAACATCCATTATCCATATCTGCGTAATCGACGAACCAGGACTGGTCTTCACAAAAACGATTTTTGATCCGTCCGGCGACCAGGATGCCTCGCGCCCAAAACCCAGAAGCTTACCGTTGTCATTGCCGCCGGCGGCTGGAATCATCTCGATGGCCGCGCGCATAGTTCCTTTCGAATCCGGAGCTGCGGACGGACAAATGGTGCCGACTAAAATTCGGCTACCGTCAGGCGACCAGGACAGATAATTTGGCGACCCCAAACTAAATCGCGCAAGCTCTCTAGCATTTGTTCCGTCGGCGTTGATCAACTCAATGCTGGAAGGCCGGCCGATGGCCAGCTCTTTTCCATTGGGCGACCAGGCAACGGGACCAGACCCGTTTGCGACGCGAGCCTCGTTAGTGCCGTCGGCATTGACGACGTGAACACTAAACTTTGAATTCGACGGCGCCTCTTTAATGTTGCTTCCGAAGGCGATCTTTGAACCGTCTGGTGACCACGCGAGTTCCACATAATGAAAGACGTTGCTCGCAACGAGCCGACGGTTAGTGCCGTCGGCATTCATTATGAAGAGCGCGGTTGCGTCCTTCTCGAGTCCCATAAAGGCGATCTGCGTGCCGTCCGGAGACCAAGACGGCTGCAGATGATGTGGGCCGTCAGTTAGTTTGACCAGACCGCTGCCATCGGGATTCATTACGTAAATCTTCTCCATGCCATCGCGATTGCTGACAAACGCAATCTTGCCGTTTGCCCTATGGTTTTCGTTCTGTAACACGGCGGCAGCGCTCGCGTTTGTTGAGACGCTTGATACGGGCAGTGCGACCGCACAACTCACGAGGAGCGCTAATGAAAGTGCATGTTTCATCAGGGACGAGTTGGGCTTGCCAGACATGATTACTCCTTATCAGGAAGAATTGAACCGAGCGCGAAAATCAAAGTCTCACACGCGCACACGCGGTACAAGTTCTAAAATTTTGCCGCGACATTCTAAATTTCGTGCTACCGGCTCACAAAGGGATTGTTCTTAATCCAGAACCGCCAGGGTTTTTCTTTCCACTCCTCTGCGTAATCAATGCCGATGCGGGGTCCGCGCTGAATTTGCGTGCGCGCGATTTTTTCACCTTCCTCCAGCCAAACATCCGAGCCCAGCAAATCAACTCCGTCGAGACGGCGATCGATGTTGAGCGCGATACAAAGTTTACCGGGGCCGTTCGTCAAATCGCGGTCGGTCCGCACTGTCCGCCGCGCCCGCATCAGCTCAATACCTTCGACCGGTTCGACCGCGCGAATCAATACCGCGTGTGGAATCTCCGCGTCATTCGTCACCACGTTAAACTGGAAGTACATGCCGTAAACAAAAAACACGTAGGCGGTGCCGCCGATCCCGTACATCGGCTCGGTGCGTTTGGTGCGTCGCCCGCCGTAAGAATGTGCCGCGCGGTCATGTGGTCCGCGGTAAGCTTCAACCTCGACGATTTTTCCCGAAACGCGGCTGCCACCGGCTGGAACTACTAATAGTTTTCCCAGCAGTTCGCGGGCGACGGTCAGGACACTTGGACGAGTGTAAAAATCACGCGGAAGTTTGCGGGCTGGTGAGTTCTTGTCTGCCGACATACGGATATCAGTGCCACAGCTTCCAAATCATGACAAACGTGATTACGAAACCAATCACCACGATTGCGCGGCGTACGTAAGTTTGGTCTACGCGAACGGCGATGCGCGCGCCGAAATAGCCGCCGATCAAAGCAGCGCCGGCCATCAACAGCGCGTCACGCCAAACTACGATGTGCTCGAGACTAAACATCAGCACGGCGATGCTGTTAATACAAATGCCGAGAAAGTTTTTGATACCGTTGGCGCGATTGATGTCGTGCAGGCCAAGCAGTCCCATCGCGGCCAACATCAGGATGCCGTTGCCCGCGCCAAAATAACCGCCGTACGTGGCGGAGAAAAACTGAAATACAATAGCGCCTAGCCACCATGAAGCGCGCGGCTCGGCAACTATCGGCTGCAGTCGCAACCTGCGATTGATTTGTCCCTGGGCCATGAACAGAATCGTCGCGAACAGAATGAGGAAGGGAACCAGACGCGCGAATGTAGGCGATGGTGTTCGGATTAGTAACCAGGCGCCGAGCGCGCCCGCGACTACGCTGGTGAGACCGAGACGCAAGAGGATGGTGGAACTGTTTTCAAGTTCGCGCCGGTAACCAAACAGACCGCCGAACAGTCCCGGCCAGAGGGCGACGGTGCTGGTGGCGTTAGCAACTTTGGGATCGAGACCAAGCCAGATGAGAACGGGAAACGTGATCAGAGTGCCGCCGCCGGCGATAGAGTTGATCACGCCGGCGGCAAACGCCGCCGCGACCATCATGAGCATTTTTAGCATTAAGGATTAGTTTCTAGTTCCGAGTTTCTAGTTCCGAGTTCGGACTGGCAATTACGCCGGGAACCGTGGGTGTCAGCGTCCGTTCGAACTCGAAACTCGGAACTCGAAACTCGAAACTATTTTGTCATGTTAGAATGAGCCACACAGTTTCACAAAATAGATCCCGAGGAGCTGAAGATGGCAGACGTAACTATTAATCCGTCGAAGAATGGCCCACTCATCGTCGACGGACCGGTCGATTTGTTCGACACTGACGGCAACCAGATCACGTTAGACAAAACACGGATAGCACTTTGCCGTTGCGGCGCTTCGTCAAACAAACCTTTCTGCGACGGCACTCACAGCAAGATTGGTTTCCAGGCAGCTGAAACCGTTAATCCCGCCAGCGCCGAATAGCGCAAGTCGCACTAGAGCGCAACCGGACTGGAGCGCAAGCGTCCCGCTTGCGTGTCTAGTACAGCACGCAACCGGACGGTTGCACTCCCGTCCGTTGCGCTCCAGTTCTTCCGCTCCAGTCACTTGCGCTCCAGTCGCTGGCGCTAGAGGTATTAGCAGATGAAGCCGCAACGACTCGCTATTCTCAGTCTCATCGCGACAGTAGTCGCGCTGCTGACGCCTGGTTCCCAACTAACTCCTGCGCGGACGGTTGTAGCCGTCAAAAAGCAACAGCTGCGGGTGATGAGCTACAACATTCACGTCGGTGTCGGCATGGATAAGAAGCTGGATTTGCAGCGCATAGCCGATGTCATTAACGCCCAGCATCCTGACCTTGTCGGTCTGCAGGAGGTGGACCGTGGAGTCAAACGGACCGAGGGCAAAGACGAGATCGCGGAGCTGGCAAAACTGACCTCAATGCAGTTCGCTTATGCCCACAATCTTGATTATCAGGGCGGCCAATACGGCGTAGCGATCCTGTCTCGCTTCCCGATTCGAAACAGCGATCATCGCAAATTTGAAAACCGACGTGAGGCAGAACGGCGCGGCATGATTCGCGCCGAGGTCGACGTCAACGGTCGCCTGGTCAATTTCGTAACCACTCATCTCGACTATCAATTTGAGGATGGCAGAACCTTCGAGACCGAACAGCTATTATCGTTTCTCCACAGTGTTAACGGGCCAATCATCATTGTCGGCGACTTCAACGACGAGCCTTCGGGCGGTGCATACAGGTTAATCTCGTCGAGTTTTAGCGATGCCTGGATCGACGGCAAGAACAAGGACGCCGGCTTCAGTTATCCCGCTGATAAGGTCGCGAAAAGGATTGATTACATCTTCCTGCGCCGTACCGATCGCACCAAAGTTAAGAAAGTCTGGACGCTGGCCACACTCGCTTCCGACCACATCCCGGTAGTTGCGGACCTCGAGCTTCGCTAGTTTTCGTGACAGAAAAGTTAAGAGAAGTTAGGCAACCTTTTTTGCTTTTCGTTTCGCGCCAACTCGCGAAAAAATGTGGGACGAAAAAATGGATCGCGCTCAATTTTCAGCTCGATCCAAAAAACAAAATATCTTCAAAAACCTAGTCGCGAAAAATCGAAGTGCTGGTCTATTCGAACGCGAGTTGACTGTGTTTTGAAGCCTCTCACTCACTCACACTTCAATGGCACAACATCTGCAAAACGCACAGCACCCCCAGTAACCGTGCCTAATCAGGCACTGGAATAATTTAGTAACCAAAGTCTCCAAGGAGGGAAAATGCAAAATTTCAGATTTGCGATCACAGCTATCCTTCTCGTTGGCCTGCTCAGCCTCACGGCGGTCGCGCAAACGAGTAAAGGATTTGTGATCGGAACCGTGGTCGACCCGAATGGTGCGGGCATCAACGGTGCTTCAATCAAGATTACAAATAGCGAGACGGGCGTAACCCGCACCACCACCAGCCAGGACAATGGCAGCTTCCGTTTGGACGCCGTGGATCCGGGCACGTATACCGTGGATATCAGCGCCACCGGCTTCAAGACGGCCACCCGGCCAAATGTCCTGGTGTCGGCAGCGCAAACCGCGGATGTATCGAGCGCGCTCGAAATTGGTAGTGCAAGCGAAGTGGTGACCGTCAGTGCCGACAACCTCATCGAATTGCAAACTGCGGACGGCACCCGCGTCAACACGCTCAACACTCGCGAGATCACGGAACTGCCGGTTGTCGGCTTAAACCCGGTGAATCTCGTGTTCACTCTTCCCGGTGTCGTTGACCCCGGTTCACTTGCGAGCGGCTTTGTGCAGGGCACTGAGTTTTCAGTCAACGGCCTGCGCCCGCGCGCTAACAATCAGTTGATCGACGGTTTGGAGAACAACGATAACTCCATTACCGGTCAGTCTTATCAACCAACTGTCCGCGATGGTTACTCGGAAGTGACCATTCTGGGCAGCAACTTCTCAGCCGAATATGGTCGCGCCGGCGGCGCCGTGGTGAACGTCATCACCCGCTCTGGCACCAACGAGTTTCACGGTTCGGTTTATGACATCAATCAGAATTCAGTGTTGTCGGCGCTGACGCCGGGCCAAAAAGCAATCGAAGGCCTGACCGAAGTACCGAAGTTTAATCAGAACACTTTTGGTTTCTCTTTAGGTGGTCCGATTAAGAAGAACAAGCTGTTCTTCTTCGGAACTTTCCAGCGCGATCTTTACCGCGCGGGCGGCGTTTCGGGTACGGCAATCGTTCCCACCGCAGCCGGTCTGGCTCAGTTGCGGGCACTGACTCCAGTCGGAGCCAATCCGGCTTTCGACCAGTATCTCGCGATCGTCGGCACGTTCCTCGCGCCGGAAGCCGATCGAGTTGTCGGCATCGAAGCGGCCGGTACTCCTAACCGAACGCTCGTTCCATTTGGCCCTGCCACTCGTCAGAGTGCGCAGCCAGTCAACACGGACGACTACATCGCTCGCGTGGACTGGACGCCAAACACGAAGGACAGCCTTTCGTTCCGCTACCTGCGAAACAGTCAGGTGTTCAATAACCAGTTTCCAACTGGTAGCGTCAGCGGCGGACAGTTTCCCGGTTTTGAAGTTGACGTTCCTGGTGTAGCCGACAGTTTCTATGCCAGTTACACCCGCAACTTCTCATCCACCACTACGAACGAGTTTCGTTTTGGTCGGGCCGGCTTTGACGTTTTGTTTGCACCGCGCGATGCTTCGCTCAGCACCGGTGGACCGCAGATTGCGATTAACACTGGCGGTATCTCCACCGTCGGCCTGAACTCGGTATTTCCTCAGGGTCGCAATTTCAGAAACTACCAGTTTCAGGACACCATCACGCACACCTTGGGAAATCATACTTTCCGCGTTGGTGCTGATATCCTCGCGCAGAGAGGCTCGCAGTTAGTGCCAATCAACACGCGCGGCACCCTGTCTTACACGAACGGCGGTGGTTTCACCGCTCTCGGAAACTTTGTTCAGGGTTTCTCCGGACCTGGCGGATCAGCCAGCAAGGTTTTTGGCGAAGGCTCGGAAACGTCTGACGTTACCAACCACGCTTACTTCATCAACGATACCTGGCGCGCACGCGAAAACCTGAGCTTGAACCTCGGACTTCGCTACGAAAACTTCGGCGTCGTTTCAAACAATGCTAACTTCCCAGCGTTCGGCGGCCTGTTCTCAGATCCGCTGGTCCGCGTCGAACAGCAGCGGGACAACAACAACTTTGGTCCGCGCTTCAGCTTTGCGTACACACCGCACATGCTGGAGAGTTTGTTGGGTAAAGATGCCACCGTTATTCGCGGCGGTTTTGCCGTTAACTACGACGTGTTCTTCAACAACATCCTGAGCAACACGTTGGCGACTTTCCCGAATTCATTGGGCGCTACCACGGTTGCTCCTAATACCGGTCGCGGGTTAGCGAACTTTGGCGCGCAGTCTCTGCCGACCACGGGCGTTGTCAACCCGACTGCTCTCGTCAACTCTGTCGATCCGAATCTGGTCAACCCGATGACTTACGTCTGGAACCTCGGCATTCAGCGCGAGATTCTCGGACATAACATCGTGGACGTCGCCTATGTTGGTTCGCGCGGTACACACTTGTTCATCAACGAACAGGCAAACCCGGGCATCAACGGCGTGCGCGTGAATCCGCTGCGCGGCAGCATCACGGTTCGCACGAACGGCGGCGATTCAATCTACCACTCGTTGCAGGCGCGTCTCGAACGCGGCTTCAGCAATGGTTTCTTGTATCGGTTGGCCTACACCTTCTCGAAAGCCATCGACAACACGAACAGCGAAGTGTTTGCCCAAACGGGCGGCTCGAGCGCTGGTTCCGATCCGTTCAACCGCAGAGTCGACCGGTCGGTTGCCAGCTACGATGTCCCGCATCGCTTGTCGTTCGTCGGTCTGTGGGATTCATCCAGCCGGTTCAAGGAAGGTTGGACAGGCAAAATCCTGGGTGGCTTCACCTTTGGAACGATTTACCGCATTCAGTCAGGTAACGTTGAAACTCCGTTCATCGGCGGCGCCGACTTGAATGGAGATGCGAACTTCTTTAACGATCGTCCGTCGCTGGGGAACCCGAATGCCCCAATCGATACGGTGGCGTTCTCGAATTCATTCAACGGCACCACGTCGCCGACGGGATTTTCGGATCTCAACGGCAACGATATCGATCCTAACAGTGCGCACTTCATCGTTGACGATGCGAATCGCACCAACATCGTGGGTCGTAACACGTTGCGGTCACCGTGGCAGCAGCGTTTGGATGCGAGTCTGAGCCGCGCGTTCAAAATCCCATTCACTTCATGGGAGAGTGATCGCTTTGAGGTTCGTGTGGAGTTCTTTAACATCCTGAATCACCCGAGCTTCTCCTATGACAATTACTGGGCCAACGGCGACGTCTTCAATCCAGACTTTGCTCAGGTTCGTGAGAATCAGGGAACGGCTCGCTTTGGACGAATTCAGCTTCGTTACAGCTTCTAATCCTTAATCAAATGTGTTCGACCTCACGGTCGAACTTGAAGGGACGGCGCAAGCCGTCCCTTTTTTTTTAGATCTCAGATCTCAGATTTGAGATCTCAGATCTGGATTTCAAATCTCAGATCTCAGATTTGAGATCTCAGATCTCAGATCTTCGATTCTCAGCCTTCACTGGTTCCGCTGCTCTTAATCGCACCCCGAATATTGAGAAACGCCAGGCACAGCTGCAGGAAGATCAACGCGTAGGCGCGGTCGTACAGGCCCCACGCAATCCACAGCACATTGCTGAGCAGGAATAACCAGAAACCCCAATTGCGTTTGAATTTTCTTTGCGACGCTACGAACCAGGCCGCGACGACGGTCACCACCATTGCAGGCCATTGAATCGCATCCAGCCAACCCATTGTCAGACGTCGTCGCGACCGCGTGCTAGAAAACCGTGTCAGCCAGGTTGGATTTGTACTTCGTATTAGTCTGCCGATCGTTCATTTCAATGTATATCCAGCTTGGAGGAATCACTCCCTCTTCCAACGCAAACCAGATCTTGCCGAGATCAGCGGATTTCGATAACGCGCAGAAGCCATACAAGCGTTTGCCGGTTTGGTCGTAAAAATCGATCCAGGTGCGCGACGCTTTGGTGTTTGCACCGCAGGGCGGCAGGGCGGGCGCGGCGGCAAACATTTCGTTTGGGTAAGAATCCTTGTTGAACACGTCGTAGCTGTAACGAATAAAATTCTTTCCGTTCGCTGTATAGAATTCCGTGCCCGTCAGGTAAAGAACGGGATTGGGAAGCACTGGGGTAGCGTGAGAAGTGTTGCCACCAATGGCGACGGCGAGCAGCACACCAGCGATAAGCGACGTTAGTACTCTTGAAGTTTTCATCGGGGACCTTTCGTTAAGAGTGAACTAGATATCGTGGTTTTTTGAGCCGGATAGCGCGCAGAGCATGCCACTAACTTTACTAGTTTTCAAGTCACTTTTTTCCAGTTTTAGGCAGTTAGATTGCGCTCGATCCGTTTGTCCGGCACCAGCCAGAGAATTGCGACAAACACGTAAAGCGCAAAGGCGACCCAACGTAGCCAGGGTGCAATCAGCACGGCGACTAGATACACGCCGGTGGAAAATTGTCCCTTGAAGTCTTTGCCGATCGCGGTTGCGAGCGTCGACTGCTTGCCATGAAGCGCCAACAGCGCACGCGTCAAAATGTAGTAAGCGATTGAGGCAGCCAAGAGCACCAGGCCATAGGTCATGAGTGGGATACTGCCGAAATGGTTCTCACCCATCCAGGCAGTCGCGAAAGGCACGAGAGATAGCCAAAACAGAAGATGTAAATTCGCCCATAGTATGCGGCCATTGACGTGGTCGACCGCGTGCAATAAGTGGTGGTGGTTGTTCCAGTAGATTCCCAGATAAATGAAACTAAGGACGTAGCTAATGAAGACCGGCGCGAGCGGACGCAGCGCCGCAACCGTTGGTTCATGCGGCGCTCGCAGTTCCAACACCATGATGGTAATGATGATTGCCATCACGCCATCGCTGAAGGCTTCCATACGATTGGTTGTCATTGTGGGTTATCAGGCTGACGCAGTAGCCACGATTTGAGAATGCCGGGCCGCGTTTTATCTGTCGCAAAATATTCGTCCACCAGCTTCGCGTGCAATTCGTTTCGCTCCGCAAAACGCAGCTTGTGACCGAAAGGCATTTGGCCGCCGGTGACATAGGATTTGATTAATGTCTTGTCCATCGGCCAATTCAGCGCACCCAGCCGTTCCGGATTGTGACATGACGAACAAACCATGGCGCGCGCAGTCGTCGTTTGATCGAATGCGTCCCCAAAGCGTTTTGATCGTTCTGCGACGGAAGCTGAACTTAAGCCCGGGCCAAACTTCGCCGGATCGATGTATCCACCAAAGCGCGGAGTTCCATAAGTTTTGAAGCGTTCGTTTACCGCAACGAGTGCGCCGTACTCATTCGCTGCCACACTGTCACGCACAGGAAAGACCGGCAGGACGCCGCTCTTGTGACAGGCGATGCAGTTGTTGCTGCCTTCACCCAATTCCCAACGTCCCTCGACCGAGATCGTTCCATCAGGTCGATAAGTGCGATAGAAGTCCTTGAAGTAGACGTTGAACACGCCTGCTGTTGCCGGGGTGACTGACACAACCGAAAGGTTGCGCACGGAAGCGCGGCGGCCGGGATCAGCAATACCAAACTGAACCCACTTCTCCGGCTGTCCTTTCGCAGGATCACCGGGCACGACGATCAGCAATCGGATAAAACTGTCGGCATTGTCCGGAGTGCCGAGATGTCGGGACTTGTAACTGAAAAAGATCAGTTGCTCGGTCGCGCCGCGAGTTGAATTAAATTCGCGCAGCAGAGACTTCGCGCGCGCTAAAGTTTCATAACTGCTGACAGACTTGAGGAATGTCTGCGTCAGCAGAAACGCAGGGATTTCAACGAACTGTCGCGTCTCGGAAAAGTATTGTTCATCGGGAACCAGCAACCCAAGTTCGTGATCCGGTTTGCGTTCTAGCGAAGCCAGCTCAATGTAGTCGACGAATGGGCGGTAACGTTTGAGAAAGCTTTCGTCCTTCGCGACCTGGCAACGTCGAAGCTCGCCGGCAATGCGGTCCAGCAGTTTTTCGTACGCGTCCAGTGCGTCGTCGCTGTCGTAAGCGCGACGAGCCGCCAGCACGAAAGCATCCGTGCGCGCAGTGATCCATGGTTCCGGATTAGCGAGCAACCGTCGACAGGAGAAAGGGGCAACGCGCGCCTGTACCGGGACACTGAGAACCGCGAACGCGAGGATCGCCAATAATCGGGATCGCGGGCGTGTCGTCCGCAAGGAGCGCGGAACGCGAAAGACTTCGCGTCGATCGGGTCGTTGCGGGCGGGACGTCCGCGGTGCGAACATCCGGCAAACGAATTTCCGCGAAGCAGCTTGGGGGATTAGCGCGGCCATCTGATTTTGTGAGTCGATTATCGGCCGGTGAAAAGCGTGTTCTCATCAACGAAACAGAGACCGTTTCCCCAGGGGTCGTAAACATAAAACGAACGTTCGCCCCACGGTCGTTTCACAATTTCTCCGGCGCTATCTCCATGAACATCGTCAGAGGACAGGCAGTCGAGCGCCTTGGCCCGAGTGTACACCGCGTGAAGATTTGGCACTGCGAAATAAATGTTATCGGGGAGCGGCTTCGGCGTATCGCCGCCGGCGGTCACATCGACTAGCGCCAGAATTACCGGACCGCAGTCAATGTAATGTCTTGACGCGCGGGGAATGCGGCGGCCGGGATCGTCGAGCAGTTTGCCGTAAAAGTCAGCAGCTTTGTCGAGGTCGTCGACTTGTAGAATGATTCGGAAAAGTTTGTCTGCCATGATTTAGTTTTAAGGTTACCAGGCGACTGCGTAGCGTCCGCGACGAGGGTCCGCCCCGGCGGATGACACACCCGTCTTCGAGTTATAAACGATAACGGTGGGCGCCGAGAGCGTTCCCCACGCCGACTGCACGTTTACCTTATGACCGCGCGCCTTTAATTCCGCGATCGTTTGTTCAGCAATTCGCGATTCAAGGTTAAGCGAACCGGCCAGAAATTCATGATCATCGAACGAGCTGACGTAGTGTTGAGTGTCGAATCTCGCAGCTTCGACCGCTTCCTGCGGACTCATATTAAAGACGATGATGTTGAGCAGCACCTGCAACAGAGCCTGATCCTGATTGTCGCCGCCCGGCGTGCTCAGCACCATGTAAGGCGCGCCATCTTTCAGGACGAGAGTCGGAGTCAGTGTAATTCGCGGGCGCTTACCACCAGCAACTACGTTCGGACTATTCTGATCGGTCAGTGCAGATTGCAGACGCTGGCCCATTAAAACGCCGGTGTCGCCGGCGACGACGGCCGGCAACCAGGCGCCGCTAGGTGTGGCGCTGAAGAGATTGCCATCCTTGTCGATTACGTTGACGCAGGTCGTATCGTTTGCGCGTTCGATCGCCGGAACGGTCGATCGGCGGCTGCTTACTTCGCCGACTCCCGCGAGGATCGCTTTCATGTTCGAGGGATCGCCCGGTTGTTGCGCGAGCGATGCGTGTTCCTTCTCAATCAGCTGACGGCGCAAGGCGGCGTAGTCTTTGGACAATAACTGCGCGGAAGGAATCTTTACGAAGTTAGGATCGCCGTAATAGCGGTCGCGATCGGCGAGGGCAAGTTTCAAGGCCTCCGCGAGCGTGTGTATGTAGTCTGAAGAGTTGTGACCCATTTGCGCCAGGTCATAACCGTCGAGGAGATTCAACGTCTCCACGAGGGCCGGGCCCTGGGTCCAAAAGCCGGCTTTGTAGATTGAATAGCCGTGATAGTCGGCCCTGACCGGCGCGCCGACCTCGGCGCGAAACCGCGCCATGTCGTCCGCCGCGAGCAGTCCGCCGTTGTGCTGCATGTAGTCCCCGATGCGCCGGGCGATCGGCCCTTTGTAAAAATAGTCACGCGCGGCCATCAAACCGGCGTGGCGATTCTTCGCCCCGGCCTTCTTTTCCGCCGCGCTGATTTCACGCAAGGTGCGCGCAAGATCTGCCTGCACAAAGATGTCGCCAACCTTTGGCAGTTCTCCATTCGGCAGGAAAATTCGTTTCGCGTCGGGCCACTGCGAAAAAACAGGCGAACGAGTCTTGATGTACTGTACGCGCAGCTCATCAATCGGGAAGCCGTCCGCGAGTTCAATTGCGGGCAGCATGACTTCCGCCAACGTCTTCGTGCCAAATTGATCGAGCGCGGTCACACAGGCGTCCAACACCGCCGGCACGGTCGCGGCAAGTGGGCCGGTCGATGGGATTACTCCGGGCTTCGCTCCGGCCATCGTTGCCATGGCGGTGGCCGCTCGCGGGCGCGCGCCGTTTGGCGTTTGGTCATTCGCAGTTGAACGATTGACGAAGAATTCGCGCGTCGCTTTCATCGGGGCCTGGCCCATCCCCTCAACCACCGCCACCTCTGAGTTCCCGTTAAGCTTGATTAAAATCGGTACTTCACCCCCGAATGAGAAATGCGAAAACTCGATGACTGAGGCCGCCAGAATTGTCGCCACTCCGGCGTCAACCGCGTTGCCGCCGTGTTGCAGAATTCTGAGTCCAGCCTCGACGGATAACGGATGACCACCGGCGACAACGCCGCGCTTCCCGCGTACGACGGGGCGGAATGTTTGCGCGCCCGCCGGCGACTGCGGAAACGATAGCGAAAGGAAACTCAGAACCAGGAAAACGACGAGTAGGCGACGCATGGCAGGACCCCGCAGGCTGACAAAATTACGCGCGCAAGAATTACGGCTGAATTGTGGTCCCTTATCGGTTCCGAGTCAACGCGTTTCACTTGGAAAACCTTCGGGCTGTGCGATTAGAGCAAAACGAATGCGGGTTCGAATCACGTCAGATTGGCTACGAGAAATATGCAAGAGGCCGACTCCGACGTGTTGGGCGCCACCAATATCAGGTTTGACTCATCAAGCCGAAGGGGCGACAGAAAATGTAAGGGTGAAAATACGGAGTCGGTAGTACGGCTAAAACGCAATTAGGAATCTATGAAACTTGCAGTGACTTAATCCAATCATAACCCTTTACTCCCGACTGCTTGAGATTTTAGTTCTAGAAGGTTCGATTAAGCATTAAGCACATTCTCTTGACGCTCTTTGAGGAATGTCAGTATTGTGTTGAAGTCCAGTGCCGTCTCCATAATCCGAGCAAGTTCCTCAGGTGGGAAGTGTGGAAACGATTCAACCACTGCTCCTACTATTTCGAAAGCATTGAGCCTTGAAACAGCCATGGCGCCGACATCTTTGAAATGTCGAATCTGAGAAGAAAGCCAACTTGCAATCTCTTGGGGGGATGACGAGAGTCCGACATAGAATTTAAGAACCTCCTTCCACCAATCATTGCCATAGAGGTAGAGTTCAAGTGCACGAAGTACCCGAAGGTGGTTTGGAGTGCCCAAAAAATCCTTCGCCGCCAGGAACTCTTGAAATGACATATGAGAGAACTGCATGACGGTTCCGCTTTTCGATATTAATCCATCCGCCAATATCTCATCGCGAAGGGCTCGCCACTCCTTATTGAGTGGACCTGGAAATACTGAACGAAGTGTTTCTCTAAACTCGTCGTTTCCAAAGTCGCGCCGCCGCAGCTTGTGGACACGACCTGCCAATGAACTTACGACTATTAATTTCACTCTTTGACCAAATCTAGACTCCCTGAGCACGCCTTTGGCCATATCCCATCCACCCGATAAGAGATCGGTGAATATCTCATACAGGCGTGTCTTAGTCTCGGGCAATCTGTCCGTTTGTCTAAATACCATGATTGTAAGTGTAGCGAGGAGCGGAATTCGCATAAGAGCTCTTAAAGCTGGCAACCCCCTCAATTGTGCACAGAACTTCTGATGAATCAGTTTATCGTTGCCAATCCAGCGATCAATAAACTCATCAAGTTCGGATTCAGAAAACTCACTTAAATGTACCTTTGGAAGCCATTCCAACCAAGGGCCGAACACGTAGTCCCGTGAGGTGATAATGACTTGCAGCGCGCTATCACGTTCTATACCCTCCTTGGCCAACGTCGTGATTTCCTCTTGTCGTTTCACCGACGCGACTTCATCGAGTCCATCTAAATACAGTCTAATCTTGGGTTGTCTAGCCATATCCTTGTTGATCTCGTTTGCCTGAGGCTTTTTCTGTTTGGCAATGAGCGCCGATCTACCAAGTGTGCTTAGGAAGATGTCTTCAAATGTACCTAAGGGTTTCCGCGAAAGCTTGTGTAACGGGACATAGACGGGCATCGTATGCGATTGTTCGAGATTGAATCTTTCGGCGTCTTGCAACGCATTCCACTTGCAAAAAGACGTCTTACCGAAACCTGGGGCGGCCACGATTAGTAACGATTTCCTCCAACGAACCAAGATGTCTTTCGGGAAAACAAATTTTCGTGCTTCGCTTCCAGCCAGAAGAATCCTATCTTTGGCTGCCCTGGCACAATCACCAATAAGGCCAGCCTTTAGAAAAGCTTCATCTTGCAAATATTGAATGCCAGTGACTTGTTCAGCGCTGAGAAAGTTATCTAAGTTCGAAAGATGAACACGCAAGTCTCTGAGGAGTGCGAGTCGCTCCGATATTAGATTCCGGAGAAGGGGAATCAGGGGTCTAGGATTCAGGAGCATTATACGAGTCCCAGGTGTGACTGTCTGATACGCCCGAGAAAACTCGACGGTTTTCTTGTGCTCACTTCTTAGTTTTTCAATGAACTCCGTCAGAGACGCAGACAGATCTAAACTGCTGAATTGTGAAGGAGCCAAGCCCCATTGCGCCAAGTATTCAAGCGCGAGATCAAAACGTTTGAAGGTCTCTTGCAGTTCAGCAATCTCATTTTTCGAAATCTTATTCTCTAGAGCTTCCGGATGAGGTAAAGATGAAACAAGTGTTGGTCCCTCTCGATAAGCGCTGATGTCGCGGTGGAATCCTTGGGCGACGTAAACTTTCATTAGCTTGGTCGGAACTGTATCCAAACTCAGGCTATATTGAAACGCAAGAGACGGTAGTGGGCTGTCGAATTCGTATAGGCCTTTAGTCTGTTCTAAGTGACGATCGAGGAGTGAAGCCTCATCTGCGAAATAATCCGGCCAATGTTTCTTGAAGAGGTCAAAAAGGAGCGCTCCGCCGATAAAACTGATTTGCCCGGAACGCTCTTTCAATTTGCCCTCAATTGAGGCGATTGTTGTGGGTGAAAGATCAAAAGGCGTGACAATATAGACTCGTTCAACTTTTGTCTCTTTTCCGGAACCGTCTGTATGGCTAGAATCGAAAGCTTGTTCAGCCTGAAGCAAAATGGTTCGCGCCCCTGTAGAGCTACCAACGTTTCCTGTAATCTTCACATTCTTGACGACACACGCACATAGCATTGGTTCGCCAAAGCCCCCTGGTCGATAGAACACGATGTCCTTGCCACGTTCGTCTTTACCCTGCAGTATTTGAACGCCGCTCACATGCGCCATCCGTGCCAATAATCCTGCGATAGCCTGCTGGAGTAAATTCTCAGACGAGAAGGACATCCGAGGCGCAATCGAACCCTTGGTCTTCTTATTACGCTTGGAGACTCCCACGATGCAACACCCCCATTCAATGATGGGCGCTCCTGCCCACAGTTTCCAAAAAAAATAATTCGGATACGCCAGTTCACCCAATCGGTTGCGGCTATCGAAATGCGCGAGGGAGCGAGGCGTTTAGTTGCAGTTGGCTAATCAGGTCAAGAAAGCGGCCCTGTGAGAACCATAATTAGCTGTTATAAAAACAAAAGCCTAGATGTTTATAGAAGGAACGGCTGTAAAGCAGGGGAAATGTATTTCAATCAGAAACAATCGGTCAAGCCCAACAAACTTGTAAACCTTCTTGTAAGTCGCCCTGAAAGCCGAATCTGACGATATGCCCGCCACGCCCGACGTTCAGGGTGCGGAACTTCTTCGATCCAACGGTGAAAATGGCCGATAAGAGAGGTGAGCCACTCGGGCCTATGACGCGGTGCTCGTCGATGGAGGCCCATGGCGTAAACCAGCGTCGTCAGGCGTGAACGATGCACATTGACTATCCTCGCCAACACAGTTAAGAATTCAACCGCTTCTCCAAAACTCGAGTCAGTCCAAAGTGAGGAAAGATGACTTTCACCAACTCGCGACGGCGTTTGTCTGCAGCGCTGTTCTTACCGGCAGCTTTCCTGCTCGCTTTCAGCGCGCACGCGCAAACACCGAAACAGCTAACGCCAAACTTAATTTCAGAATTCAAGTGGCGGCTGATCGGCCCATCGAGTCCGGCGGGACGCGTCTGGCAGGTGGTCGGGGACGAAAACAATCCCAAGACGTTTTACGTCTGCACGGCGGGTGGTGGACTTTGGAAAAGCACTGACAACGGCACAACGCTGGTTCCTATCTTCGACAACCAAACCTCAGCTTCAACCGGCGCAGTGGCCATTGCCAAGTCAAATTCAAATCTCGTCTGGGTGGGAACGGGAGAACCGGCAAACACGCGCGCGAATTCGTGGGGCGACGGTGTTTACAAGTCGCTCGATGCCGGCAAGACCTGGAGCCACATGGGCCTAACGGACAGTCGCCAAATCAGTTCGATAGTGATCAATCCCGCCACCCCAGAAACGGTTTACGTCGCCGCGATGGGCTACGAGTGGGGACGAAATACTGAGCGCGGAATTTTCAAGACGATCGATGGCGGCAAAACCTGGTCGAAGGTTCTGTACATCAACGACACCACCGGCTTCATCGATCTTCAGGCTGATCCCAAAAATCCGGAAGTGCTCTATGCCGCAGCCTGGCAGCGCTTTCGTTTTGGCGGCGGCGATATGGCGGAGTCAGGACCCGAGAGCGCGATCTACAAAACGATCGACGGCGGTCGAAGATGGACGAAGCTTACCAACGGTTTGCCAAAGGAAGAGAAGAGCAAGATCACGATCTCGGTTGCGCGCAATAATTCTAAAATTGTTTACGCCGCGATCCTCACGGGCGAGCCCGCGGCTGCTGGTAAACGAACAATTGATACCGGCGGCGTGTTTCGTTCCACCGACGGCGGCAAAACCTGGCAGCGCATGAACCCGTCCATGAGCAGTTATTACTACGATCGGATCAATGTCGATCCGGGTGACGACAACCGCATCTGGATGCCTTTGTTTGACCTGATGGTTTCGACGGACGGCGGCAAGACGCTCACGAAGTCGAACATCAAACACGTACATAACGACGAACATGCAATCTGGATCGATCCCCGCGATCCCGAACACATCATCCTGGGCGGCGACGGCGGCGTGAATATTTCTTATAACCGCGGCGTGACGTGGCAGCAGGCAGTATTGCCAATCGGACAGTTTTACGAAGTCGCAGTCGACAATCAGGATCCCTATTACATCTACGGCGGCATGCAGGACACCGGGCACTGGCTCGGGCCGAGCCAAAC
>JBKPNP010000882.1:0-1634 GCA_046732775.1 Acidobacteriota bacterium | reverse complement strand
TCAATCGGCAGTTCACCCGAACCCATCTTTGCGCGCCGCGCCAGTTGACCCACCATCTTCGGATTGACGTTGAAATGTTCAGGCACGACCGCAATCTTGTTGGCAATCGTCTTGATAACTTCTGCGTCGATCGCCGTCTCGACCAGGTCTGAGCCATCGACGTCTTCCGTGACGATAATCTCGGCTGGCGTTTCCTTCTTGGGCGCCACCTGTTTCGCGCGAGCCAACGCATCTTCGTAACGACGCACCCGCTCGGCAATCAGTTCGTCCAACTCCGCCTCGGTGATTACGCCTTCTTTGATCAAACGACGAGCATAGACGGTTCGCACGCCGGGATGCGCCTTCACGCGCGCGTACATCAGCGGCTGGGTATAGCTCGGCTCGTCCGTTTCGTTGTGTCCCAACTTGCGGAAGCCGACAAGGTCGAGCACCACGTCTTTGTTGAATTCCTGGCGGTAATCGAGAGCGATATGCAGGGCGCGATAGGCGGCCTCAGGATCGTCGCCGTTGATATGAAAAATCGGGAGTTGCATCATGCGCGCGACGTCGGTCGAATAGATAGTTGAACGTCCCGCCTCGGGCGAAGTAGTGAAACCAATCTGGTTGTTGATGATGATGTGAATGGTTCCGCCAGTGCGATAGCCGCGCAAGCTCGCGAGGTTCAGCGTCTCCATCACCACGCCCTGTCCCGCGAACGCCGCATCACCGTGCAGCAATACGGGGAGGGCACGATCGATTACTTCTTCGCGCGGCAATCCGACGCGGTCTTTCAGGTCGTCCTGCTTCGCGCGCACCATTCCTTCGACCACCGGATCAACCGCCTCGAGATGGCTCGGGTTCGGCGATAGCGTTAACTTAATCTTCTTGCCATTGCGCGCTTCGCGTTCGCCTTCCGCGCCCTGGTGATACTTGACGTCGCCTTCATCGGCCGGAAACGACGGGTGCACAGAGCCTTCAAACGACGCAAAGATTCTTTCGCAGAAATGTCCGATAACATTTGCGAGCACGTTCAAGCGCCCGCGATGCGCCATCCCCATCGTGATGTCGTCCACGCCGCGTTGCGCGGCGCCCTCGATGAGTTGGTCGAGCAAGGGAATGATCGTTTCGCAACCCTCGAGTGAAAACCGTTTCTGGCCGAGATATTTTGTGTGGAGAAACCGCTCGAACTGCTCGGCGGAAATCAGCTTCCATAACAACTGCTTCTTCGTCTCAGCAGAGATCGGTTCCGGCTGCACCAGCTGGCGCCTGATCTGATCGCGAATCCAATTCTTTTCTTCCTTGTTCTGAATGTGGCGATACTCGATGCCGATCTTTCCGCAGTAGGCCCGCTGCAAGATGCTGAGAATTTCACGCAACGTCGCGTTGTCGGTGCCGGCAAGCCCGCCGGTGATGAATTCGCGATCCAGGTCCCAAATCGTTAAGCCATAACTTTCAATATCCAACTCCGGATGATAAAGCACCGGCATGGCGTGCAGCGGATCGATGTCGGCGATGAGGTGGCCGCGAACGCGATAAGCATTAATCAGCTCGATGACCTTCGCTTCCTTCTTCGTTTGTTCGCGATTGTGATCGCTGGACAAGAATCCCGGATTGCGATCGATGTTCCAGCGAAACGGAACGTGGGCGATGCCGAG
>JBKPNP010000881.1:0-6566 GCA_046732775.1 Acidobacteriota bacterium | reverse complement strand
ACCATTCCCATCACAGCGTTGTTCGACTCTGCCTCGGGTGCTCCCAAAACTGCACCATTGCGAGCCTTGCTGAGCCAGGTGATGAATATACCGGCGAGAATTAGCCCTGCGAGTACTGCGAACGTGATGAAGCCGGTCTTGGAAATCCCACCCGGCTGACCTCGATCCAAAAGTCCAACTATGCCTACCAGGGCGACCATCGCCACGATCGCTACGATTAGGCCCGCAAGCACGTTTCGGTTGCCGAGAGACTTGCCCGCCATCTGGCTGTATCCGACGATCGACCGCTTGGTAAACCCAAACGGGTCGCGCTTAAACTCGGGCCACGTCAACTGATACTCGTGCGCGACGTCCTTCACTTCCTTCGCCAGTCTCCCCGCGAGGCCGGCATCATCAATCATCGTCAGGTGATACTCACCACGCGACGACGGTATGGTAAAGGCGCTGGCGCCCGTCATCGACGGGGCAGCCGCCATTACGGGCTCGTTCGTACTAAACGGTATTGAAGCGTTCGTCGAGTCCGCAACGCTGACTGAATTAGCCACGTTCTTCTGGGGCTCGGCTACGAGCACATTCAAAGGAGTGCCATCCACGGGACAGAAACTAAACTTGTCCGCGAACTCTTCCTTACATGTGGAACAAAACTTCATCTTCACTACCTCGTGTTGACTTAAGGGGAACTGTGCCGAAGCGACTGCCTGATCAGCGCTTCCCATTTCCATATGATAACTGGTTGCTACTCGCTGATCGAGAGTTTTTGAGGGCTGGGGAACTCGCCAGCTCTCGAGCAAAATCTTCAGCTCGTCCTCGGAAACAAATTTGTCGCCTGGCAATTCCGGTCCAATACTGCTCATTTCACGCCTGCTCCAAAGTAACAATTTCCGGTTTACTATTCAATTCAGTACTGCTTGTCAGATAAGGACTTAAAACCATTCTCAAACGTTCGCGCGCGCGAAACAGTCTCGACTTAACTGCGCCCGCGTCTGTCCCTAACATCGACGCGATCTCGTTGATTGTCAGGCCTTCGTATTCAAACAGCACCAGCGCCTCTTTTTGCAGCGGCGGCAAACTTGAAACCGCTTGCTGCACTCGCGTGGCTAACTCACCATCAAGCAGATGATGTACTGGCTGTTTCTCGAGCGAAACAAAATAGTCGTCATCAAACTCGTCAACGGCGGCTTCCCTCGAGGAAGTTCTGAGCTGTTTCAACCACAAGTTACGCGCGGCAGACAACAGATACGTCCGCAGCGAAGCTCGTCCGGGTTGAAAGCCCGTTGGCGTCTTTATCAAACTCAAAAAGCAATCGTGGGTAATGTCTTCGGCCAACTCGACCGACCCACTCAACCTGTACGCGAAGCCGAATACGCCTGTCCGGTGCCGTTCGTACAATTCGATGAAAGCTGCCGTTTCGCCAGCTCCTGCTTTTTCAAGCAAAAGTTCGTCTGTGTTTCTATCTGGCAATCGGCACTCGATTCTGCAGGAATCGCTCCTACTAGTATTACCGGCAGAAGGCAAAAAGATACGCTGTTATTAATGCGATGACGCTCAGGCTTTCCTGATTCAAATACCAGCCTGATAAAACTGCCGTCGGTTTCCGGATATCCTTTGGTGAGCGTAGGCAACGCACTTCACGCCAAAACCGCTCAAATCAACGCGTTGGATGCATTTAAAGGCCAAACGGTTGACGACTAAATATCACGCCTCTAAGATGTTTTCTCCCCCAGGTAGAGATGAATTTCCTCAAACAGCAGTACCAAGCGGTTCGGAACAGTATGAAATTTATGAGTTGGACACGTTTTTTTGGAAAGGCCGCTTTAACTGTTGTTGTCATTTCGCTTATTTCTGCCTCAATTCCTGCCCAAGCCCCCATGGAACCCGAGCGTGCCCGTCTGCTTAACGGCCTGCGAGTACTGATTTGGGAGCGTCCCGGCGACAAGGACGTCTTGCTGAAGCTGCGCGTTCACAGCGGAGCGGCTTTCGACCTGGCTGGTAAGGGTGGCAGCATGGCGCTTCTCGGCGATATCCTCTTCCCTGACCCGACTACGCGCGAATACTTCACAGAAGAGATGCAGGGACGCCTGAACGTGTCCACGGACTACGACTCACTAACAATCACGATGCAGGGACGGGCGCGTGAGTTCGAACGCATAGTTGAGATTCTCAGGACGGCCCTCGTGACTACGCAATTGACTCCGGAAAACACAGCGAAGGTTCGAGAAGGCCGAATTAAAGTGGTAAAGGAGACGGCAATTTCTCCGAGCACGCTTGCGGATCGTGCCATCGCCGCGCGCCTCTTTGGAGATTTTCCGTATGGGCGACCTTACGGAGGAACCGCCGAGTCTCTCGAGCGAGTTGAGCGTCCAGACCTGATGCTGGCCCGGGATCGTTTTCTCAGTCCTAACAATGCCACGCTCGTTATCGCCGGAGGCGTTCCTCCCAATCGCGCGATGCGGGCACTGCGACAATTGCTAGGTGTTTGGCGCAAGAGTGATCAGGTGGTGCCCTCAACCTTTCGCCAACCGGTGGCGCCTGACGCGCGCACGCTTATTGTGAATGCGCCGGCTGATCAAAGTGTTGAGGTGCGTGTGGCGACGCGCGGAGTGAGCCGTCAGGATCCGGATGCCTATGCCGCCGAAATCTTGGCCAGACTTGCGCGCCAGCGTTGGATCAAATTGCTTCCTGAGCTCGCGCAACGTTCGGTATTCGTAAGGCACGACGCCTTTACCATGCCGGGAATGTTTGTGATGGGCGCGAGCGTGGATAATTTACTAGCGGGCAAGGCGCTCTCATCGGCGCGTGAAGTGATGCAGTCACTTGCCACTGCTCCGGTCAGTGCCGGCGAGCTCGAACAAGCGAAGGCCGAAGTTCTGGCTTCGACAAACAAGGACCTCGCAACTCCCGACGGCGTCGCCGCGGCGTGGCTTGATGGTGATACGTACGGCCTGCCGTCCGTAGCTGAACGGCTGCGCGCGCTGACGGCCATAAGCAGTGCTGACATTCAACGAACTGCGGCGCGTCTCACTCGCGAGGGCGCCTACGCATCCGTTGCGTTGGGAAACGCTGAAGTTTTGAAGACACAAATCGAGCGCTACGGCAAAGTCGAAATCATGGGTGAGATCACTCCAAACATCGGAGTCAACGTCGAGCCGAAGTCCGAACTAAAAACTCGTAACAACATCAAGCCTCAAATCAAAACTCCGAACAAGCCGGAGTAATCACAAATCATTCGCAATCTACCTGCAACCAAATCGATATCGACATCCGGTTAACTGTGCGTGACATTGAAAGCGTAACTCCGAGTGACCACGCGTATCGCGTCCGCGAGATGTTTGCGTCAATTGCGGGCCGCTACGATCTTTTAAATCACCTGCTCTCCGGCAATATCGACAAGCGTTGGAGACGATTGGTAGCCAATGCTCTTGCCCCGGTACTCGGAAGTCCTGAGTCACAAATTCTTGATGTAGCGTGCGGCACTGGCGACCTTGCGTTAACGCTGAAAGAAAGTGGAGCGGCGCGAATAGTCGGCATAGATTTCTGCCGGCCGATGCTCGACATCGCCGCGAGGAAAGCGAACGCGACAAAGTCGTCGCTGCCCTTCGTGGAAGGTGACGCGCTTTCCCTTCCGTTTGCGGATTGTTCGTTTGAAGCAACGACCATCGCTTTTGGTTTGCGCAATCTTGCCGACGTGGGAGCAGGCATCAAGGAATTGTTGAGAATTCTTAAGCCGGGTGGCTCAGTCGTGGTGCTGGAATTTTCGAAGCCGAGCGTGCCGGTACTGAATTCGCTCTTTAAATTTTACTTTACGAAGGTGCTGCCGCTGTTTGGCGGTTGGCTAAGCGGCTCAAAAAGCGCCTATCAATATTTGCCTGACTCGGTAACGCGATTCCCTGACCAGCAGGAGCTGGCCGCGATGATGAGAGTCGCGGGTTTTGAAAACGTAAGCTTCAAAAACCTGACGGGAGGCGTCGCCGCTTTGCATGTCGGTACGCGCCCTCGTTGATTGGATTTGTTAGCACAGGCCTTTTGCTTGTCGCTATTAAAAGATTGGTTGCAACCGATTACGCTTGCAACCATTAGAGCGCAGCCCGGGGGATTCCTGGCGAGCGCGCGGTTGTCGGGGCCACGCGAGCGTTTACGTTTCCTTCCGGGCTACGTTCTTTTTAGTGCCTCACCGCCTTCGTTTCAGCATCGCTATGCTATTATCCTCGCGAATTCAGCCTACTCCCTTCGTTGAGACACGCCAGAGTGCGTTCATTCTTCAAGCATAAGTTTTTTCCAATTCTGCGGCGCTTCGCGATTTTCCTACTCGTAGTCTGGACCGTCGTTTCCCTCGTCACACTTCTCATCGAACTCGTACCCGGCGACCCGGCCGTATCTGTTTTGGGTGAACAAGCGACACCCGAGCAGTTTGAACAGTTTCGGCAGAAGCATGGTCTCGATCGGCCGCCGTTCTTTTTCTCGTTTCCGAGAGACGCCGCGGGCGAGCGCCATTTCCAATGGCATGGAACTCAAAATCGTTACACCGAATATTGGGTCGCTTTGCTTCATGCAGACATGGGGCGTTCGTTTCGTAACGATCGCCCCGTAATCGACCTGATACGGGAACGGTATGTCGCGACGATCGAACTGGCGCTCGCAGCGTTGTTCATTGCGATTCTAATTGCGATTCCGCTGGGAGTGGTTGCGGGTAAGAACCGCGGGTCGTGGATCGACAACCTCGCCTCGGTGGTGGCGCTGGTTGGCATCAGTTTGCCCGGGTTTGTGATCGGGCCGCTGCTCGTCTACGTCTTCGCAGTCAAACTTGACTGGCTGCCACCTTCGGGTCGCTTCGATCTGAGTTATCTGATTCTGCCGGCCGTTACGCTGGGCGCTGCGCTCTCCGCGATTCTGACGCGCATGGTGCGCTCTTCGGTGATTGAAGAGTTGAACGAAGACTACGTGCGCACAGCGCGAGCAAAGGGCCTGAGCGAAACGACAGTCGTCTACAAACATGTTTTGAAAAACGGACTAATTCCCGTCGTCACGATTCTCGGTTTACAGCTCGGCATTCTTCTGGCCGGCGCCATTATCACGGAAAAAATTTTTGGCTGGCCGGGGCTAGGACTGCTGCTGGTGGAGGACGGAATCGGTAAACGCGACTACCGTGTAGTTCAGGGATGCGTGCTTGTGATTAGCATCACCTACATCGCAGCCAATATGCTGACGGATATGGTTTACAAATGGCTCGATCCGCGAATTCGCGTGACGTGAAAAGCTTTGAACTTTGTGCTTTGAGCTTGGTGCTTTGTGCTCTGAGCTTCGAAGTTGAAACAGCGACCCGATCAAGTACCAAGTTCAAAGTACCAAGCCCAAAGTACCAAGCCCAAAGTACAAAGTTCGTTCTTAACCAATGAATCGCTTAACCATCGTTGGTCTGGTAATCGTCGCGATCCTCGTGATTGTGGCGCTGTTCGCACCGTGGATCGCTACACACGACGTCGGGGCCACGAATCTTTCCCTGCGTTACCTGCCCCCGTCGTCGCAATACTTCTTCGGCACAGATTCCACCGGCCGCGACATTTTCTCGCGCGTCGTCTTCGGTGCACGCATTTCATTAAAAGTTGGGATTGTCGTGGTGGCAGTATCGGCGCTGGTTGGCACGCTGTTGGGCGCGCTCGCGGGTTATTACGGAGGCTGGATTGACCGTATCGTCTCCGGATACGTTTTCAACGTGTTCCTCGCCTTCCCCGGCTTGCTGCTGGCAATCGCGATGGTGGCTTTCCTCGGCGCCGGTCTTAACAAGCTTATCTTTGCGCTCTGCATTATCGGCTGGGTCGGCTACGCTCGACTGATACGCGGGCAGGTGTTGAAAGTTCGTGAGTACGATTTTGTCCAAGCGGCTCGGGCGCTGGGCGCAAGCGATGCTCGAATACTCTTCATTCACATACTGCCAAACGCCATCCAGCCACTGATCGTCCAGGCGAGTTTGGGAATGGCCGGCGCTGTGCTCTCGGAAGCGTCGCTCTCGTTTCTCGGTTTGGGCGTTCCCCCGCCGGCGCCTTCATGGGGCGTGATGATTGAGGAGGCACGCGATTTATCAACCCTGCAGGCGGCGCCTCACGCCTTAATATTTCCCGGACTCGCCATCGCTTTGACGGTGCTCGCATTCAACTTCATTGGCGACGGCTTGCGCGAATACCTCGATCCGCGGCAGCGTTCGCGCTAAGACTCCACGAACAATTGATGCGTAAACTGTTCAAGATTTTTTCCCTGGTACTTCTCGGGTTGACCATTGGCGTGATCGGCTTCGAAGCGATCATGTTTATCCGCATCTCGCATCTGCAGAACACCAATCCCGCAACCACCTCCTTAATTGATGCCCGGATTCAGGAGGCAGAGTCAAAGGGACAACAACCGCGGCGCGAACAGTATTGGGTACCCATCGATCGCATTTCTCCCAACCTGCAACGCGCGGTAATGGCGGGTGAAGATTCCAACTTCCTGACGCACCGCGGATTCGACTATCAAGCACTGCAAAAGGCCTGGGACGAAGGGATGCGCGAGGCTGCGCGCGAAGCAAAGAAGGA
>JBKPNP010000880.1:0-1754 GCA_046732775.1 Acidobacteriota bacterium | reverse complement strand
CCGACGCGCGGCAAAATCGTGACGCGTGCCGCGCGGCTGCTCGAAGAACATAAGGAAGAACTGGCGCAAATACTCACCCGGGAAGAGGGCAAGACCATCGCAGAGTCGCGCGGTGAATTGCAACGCTCGATCAACGTCGCTGAATTCTGCGGCGGCGAATCGCGCCGCATGAACGGTGAAACGATTCAGTCGGAGTTGCCGGCCAATTTTGCCTACACTATCAAACAACCGCTAGGCGTGGTCGCCTGCGTGACTCCCTGGAATTTTCCAGTTGCTATTCCTGTTTGGAAAATCGCGCCGGCGCTGGTCGCCGGTAACGCTGTAGTTTTCAAACCGGCCACACTCACGCCGGCCACAGCAGTGCGCATCGTCGAAATTTTTACCGAGGCCGGCATCCCTCCGGGAGTTTTGAACCTGATTCTCGGTTCCGGCTCCGAAGCAGGCGACGAGATCATCAACCATCCGGCAGTCAAGGCCGTCTCATTTACCGGCTCAAACGAAGTCGGCATACGGCTGTACGAAGAAGTGTCACGTCGCGGCGCGAAAGTCCAGTGTGAGATGGGCGGCAAAAATCCGGTGGTTATTTTGGAAGACGCGGATCTCGATCTCGCGGTCGAATCGACAGCGCAGGGCGCATTTGGTTCGTCAGGTCAACGATGCACTGCTACCAGTCGCGCGGTTGTGGTTAACGAGATTGCCGACGAGTTCGTTGAACGCATTAGTAAACGCGCCGCCTCAATGCGCATCGGTGACGGCATGGATCCAGCCACCGAAATGGGGCCGAGTGTCGACGAAGGCCAGTTCAATACCGTCTTGAAGTACGTCGATATTGGACGCGAGGACGGAGCGAAGCTGGTATGCGGCGGTTCGCGTGCGACCGGCAATGGGTTAGACAAAGGTTTCTTCGTAAACCCGGCAGTGTTCGATCACGTGACGCCGGACATGCGCATCGCGCGCGAGGAAGTTTTCGGGCCGGTGTTGTCAGTTCTGCGAGTCAAGAATTTCGATGAGGCCATGGAGGTGGCAAACGACACCGAATACGGTTTGTCGTCTTCAATTTTTAGTAACGATGCCGCGCGCATCTTCCGCTTCGTTGACGAGATCGAAACCGGCATGACTCATATCAATTCTCCGACGACCGGCGGCGAAGCGCACATTCCTTTCGGCGGCATCAAGGGAACCGGCATCGGCGATCGCGAACAAGGCTCGACCGCGCTCGATTTCTACACTGAGTTGAAAGTTGTCTACGTGGACTACACCGGACGCAAACGCGAAGGAAACTTGTACTGAACGTGCGTTCTGGCAGGAGCGCGAATTAACTCCGAAGGAGTTCGCTAACTTCAGCCCAGGGTTTCCTACCCTGGGACAACTAGCCGGCTAATATTCCTTTTACTCTGAAAGAGTGAAGCAACCGGATGAAACTCCTTCAGAGTTAGGCGTTGAATTTCGGCTGATTGACCCAGGGTAGGAAACCCTGGGCTAGAATTAGCCAACACCTTCGGTGTTAAGAATCTTCTTCCAACCTTTTCAATTCTCGGTTTACAAAGCTGCAGTTCAGCTGCTTTTGATGTGAAACTCGCCGAGTGTTTTTCTCGTACTAGCCATTTCGGTCCGATTGCCTAATTTCCCACTACTCCATGAAAGAGGTTCTATGACAAGCTTTTCCCGCAAATCACTGGCATTTGTGTTTGCTGTTCTCTGCTGTGGTTTGGCAGCTACACCGCGCTCGACATTCGGCCAGGCGAATACGCAGC
>JBKPNP010000879.1:0-9901 GCA_046732775.1 Acidobacteriota bacterium | reverse complement strand
GCAACTCGGCTGGTGTCGATAACGCTGGCGTGCAGATTAGCAATACCTTCGGTCAGGCTGCGATTGGTTACTTTGAAAAACAGCGCCGCGTCTAACCAATCATAAGCTTCGCCGTCACGGCTGTGCGCAGCCAATGATATCGAATACTGATCGATCCCGAGCCAGCATTCAAATGAAAAAGTGACACTGATAACTTCGCCGCTTTTAACTTCACCAAACTCGATCTGCTGCTCCTTTGTGTTCGTGCCGTAGGCGTGAAGCCCGTGACGATTACGAATCAAGAATCCAATCACCGGATTTTGCAGGTCGCGCAGGAATCGGCAAACAACGCGCAATCTGACGCTGTCTCCGCTATCGACAACATGCAGTTGTTGGTTAGCCGCGTCGTGAACGACAGCGGCAATAATCTCTGCACTGCCATCCCCGTGACGGTAGGAATACTGCAACGGTTCGGCAGATTCCAGTTCGTCGAGCTCAGCGGTTTTTGTGTCCGCGGTCTCTGCCTCGTAAGCCTTCTCGCGTTCCATTACCAGTTTTTGATAATGGTTGAGCACCTCCGCCGGTTTTCCGTCCGCGATAAGTTCACCGTTTTTCAGCAGCAACGCGCGTGAACAGAGCGCGCGCACTGCGGCCGCATCATGCGAAACGAACAATATGGTTGTGCCTCGCTCGTGCAGCTCATTAAGCCGCCTCAAACAACGGTGCTGAAAAACAGCATCGCCAACTGCGAGCGCTTCATCAATGATCAGGATGTCAGGATCGACGCTGGCGGCGATCGCAAACGCCAGCCTTACATACATGCCGCTCGAATAGCTCTTCACTGGTTGGTAAAGGAACTGTCCGATTTCCGCGAAGCGTTCAATGGCAGGAAAGAGGGCATCGGTTTCACGACGCGACAAGCCGAGCAGGCTCGCGTTCATGTAAACATTTTCCACTCCGGTGAACTCCGGATCGAACCCGGCACCGAGCTCCAGCAGCGCGGCGATTCGGCCTTCGTGCCACACGTCGCCGTGAGTGGGAGTGAGAGTTCCCGAAATGATTTGGAGCAGAGTGGACTTACCACAACCGTTCGGTCCGACGATGCCGACCGTGGTGCCTTTTTCTATTTGGAAGTCGATATCGCGCAAGGCCCAAAATTCCTTGTGACGACGTAAACGGCCGCGCGTGAGCGACTCCTTGAGTCGATCGCCCGGTCGTTCGTAGATCCGATACTGCTTGGAAACTTTTTCGACACGCAGGGCCACAGTCATGCGGTGAATGTAGCAGAAAGCAGTGGGCAGTGGGCAGTGGGCAGTGGGCGGTGGGCAGTGGGCGGTGGCCAGTCGAAGGCAGAAAGCAGCGGGCAGAAAGCAAAAGGCAGCAGGCAGAACGAAACTACATTAGTAGCAACTCGTATTCTGCCTACTGCCTACTGCCTACTGCCTACTGCCTACTGCTTCCGTCTTCTAGCTTGGTCCGAAGCGTTGGCGATACTCGCTCGAGCTGATAAAGGCCTTGACCATTTCAGCTGCGATGAAATTGCCGTTGAACGAATTCAGCTTGTTGAGCCAGAAGTTGAAGCCAGCCGTGTCAGGATCACGACGGAGGTATCCGAAGTATTCCATGGTCACGAAGGCCGCATTGAATTCACGAGTGTTCAGTTCCTCAGACTCAGATATCATGCGGAGAATCTGCGCGCGCGTCGCTCCGCCGTTTATCGCCGCCACGAGCTGATTGCGGAAGGCGTCGGCCGCGGGGAAGTTACCGCGGATTTCGCCGCCCGTGAACTGTTTCGTGTGGAAGTTGATGTAAGCGCGTCCCTCGCGCAGATTGGTGAGCTGCGCGGCGAGCGTCGTCCCGTTGCCCTCGGGCGCATCCCACTTGCCACGGAACGTGCCGCCGACGCCGCCTGACGTCGGGAAGAAGACCTGATCGTTCGGGTTGTTGTCGTTGAACGGCGATCCAAAGAAGCCCCAGACGACCGGCCCATTGACACCCGGCGCGACTGACGGCCCGGCGTGGATGTGTGCCGCGATGAGGTCGTCATTGGTGTCGGCGGTCTGTCCGCCCACGTCGATGTTGCTGATCGTGGCGGTGAAGCTCAGCGCCGTTTGCGCATCATTGAATTGGAAGCGTGCCGTGCCGGACGAGGCCGGACGGGCCGCGCCAGTTGTCGTAGTGGGCACCGCCGGCGGTACCTCCTGCCCGTTTGTCAGGCTGACGACGAAGAGCCGCACCTGGCTGGGCGAGAGACCGGCTGAAGCGAGCAAGTTATCAACGTACTGCTCGTTGGTCAGCGTTGACGGATACTTCTGGACGAACTCTGGTCGAGTTACGAACTCATTGAAGTAGGCCACCTTGTTGGCTTCAAGAACGGCGTCCGCTCCGGCAGCGCCGAAGACGTAGCCCTTCTGCAGCGCCTGTACGTCGCGCTCAAAATTGCCGTACAGGATGGGTGCCGGACTGCCCGAGGCGTTTGCGCCGAAAGCTGTGCGGTGAGCCAGATACGCGAGATAGCCGGTGCGTTGAAATTCAAAGGACAGGAAGAAAGCTGCCGAGACGTTAATGCGTTTGTTCTCGATGCAAGCGGCAACCGCACCGCACGAGTTGATTTCATTTTCCCAGAAAGCCTGACCGGCGGCGTCGGGTTCGCGGTTCAGGAAATCGAGATAGTGTTGACGAACGAAGAACGAGGTGTTGTCGATCGGGTTGGTCACCGGAGCGCCGGTGTCGTTGTCGAGTATCGTCACCTCGGCTGTATTCGGGGTGCCCAGACCGAGGCCTGCGCCCGTCGGGTTTGACAGCATGAGGTCGAGTACTTCGTCGTTCTCGTCGAACGTGTCGTTAACGAGCAGGATGCGGAAGGTCTTCGAGGTTTCGCCCGCGGCGAAGGTCAAAGTGCCGAGCGAGATTTCGTAGTCCGACTTCTGCGAGGCGTGGTCAGTCTGCGACTCGTCGAAAGTATTGTAATTGACGCTTGCCGTACCCGAGACGTCGCCCGACCGCGTCACCGTGATGTCGATGTGGCCCGAGCCTTCGCCGATGGAGTATTCGTCAGACGAAAACTGCACGAGCGAAGTGGCGGAGGCCGTCGTTGGTTGAAGCTTACCGAACAGTCCGTGCTCTTCCTCGCCGATGCCGGCGCTGAAGTAGAGAGTGTTCACATCGCCGCCCGAGCCGCCGTTGCCGAACTTCAGGTCCCACAACTCGTCGATCACGATGCCGTTGCCGCTCTCGTCCTGAAGCGTGCCGAGGAAGGCGCCGGTGGTTGGGTTGTAAGCGTGAATGCTGGGATTGCCCTCGCCGAAGTTGCCGACGATAAGCGCGCCCCCGAAGATGCCGAAGGTCGCGGGAGCTAGCGTGATGCCCCACGGGGAATTGAGCGCGCCGTTGTTGATGCCGAACGTCAGGTCGCGAACGCCGTTCGCGTTAAAGCGGCGAACGAAGCCGTTGCCAACGCCCTCTTCGTCGAGCCCGCCGGCGCCGACCTTGGCGTAGGCGACATAGAGTGAACCGCCGATAGCCTGAATGTTGAACGGGTGATAGACGTTGCCCATCGTGTTAGGAATGGTGGGATCGGCAAAAGGAAAACTGGCCGACGGTTGCAGCGCAAACGAACTGTTGAAGACGTCAATCGTGCCGTTGGCGAAGTCCGCCGCGTAAATGAAATTGCCCGAGCCGTTGTTGGCGTAAGCAAGACCGGTGTAAACGTGGCCCGGTTGACTGGCTGCGATTACTGCCGTGGTTGAACCCGCCGCCGGGGCGTTCGGGTCCCAACCGGTGATGTTTCCGGTGATGGAAGCGAACAAGAAATTAGCGCCGCAGGGGGCACTCGCGCACGCACCGGGCAAGACAAATTCAGTCGCCACCGGGTTCGCAACCGTGCCGGTAGGAAGTCCGCCGGGGATAGTCACAGTTTGTGGGCTGGTGTTCAACGTAACCGCTGCGCCCGAAGGAACGTCACCGCGGATGAGCTGCGTCGTGCTCGTTCCGTTATTTGCCACCCAGAAGGGACTGCTTCCGGTCAATGACATGCCCCAGGGATTAACGAGCAGCGGATCCAGAACCGGAGCGAGACCGGGGGTGTCAGTAACTAAATTAGTTTGCCGGTACGCCGAGCCTGGAGCGATAACGGGGATCGCGTCGGGAGCCTGATCTTGGGGATCGCCTCCTCGCGCCGATTTTGCTCGAGCCGGACTATTTGGGATAACTGGTAAAAGACAGAGGTAAAGAAAGAAGCTTAGTGACAAGCTGATGAGCTTTCGAGTGTGGACTCTGCTCGAAGTCAAACGCATTGGATTCTCCTTCTGGCTAGTGGATAGAGCTTGATAAGTTGTGCGATAGAGACACGCAACAAGGCGTAATTCATTAGTGCGTGGATGCCGTTTACCAGTGTCTTTTATGAAACTTTCTTCGGTTGCTGGCGAACAAAGACTTCGCCTGGGAAGTCGATAGGCGATTAATATTGACTAATTGGCCTCGGGGGTTGCCGAAACTTTATGCCTGACAAAAGGTGCTGTCAAGATTTTTATTGCCAGCTTAGCAACCCTTTCAACTTGCTACTGCAATCACGCAACCGTCAATTCTGTTAATCTTATCCCCGCTTGCGGTTGCGTACTTCTCTGCGTAAAATGTCGGTTCTTTTTTACGGCAGGTAACGTCAAGAATCCTGCAAGCCGTACGTGCTGCTGCTCGCTCCCCGAGGGCATCTAATCTGCTCTTATCTGCGTCTTTATCTCGGAGGATTTTCGTGAAGCAAGTTTTTCGCTCTCTTTGCGGTATAGCCGCGTTTATCGTGATCGCCGGCGCATTCTCGTCCGCGCAGGCGCAGATCGTGAGTCCCACCCCCGATCCGGTCGCGATTCAATTGACCTCGAGTCCCGTAGGCTTCTATTCATTTGGGGGCGACATAAGTGCGAATGGACGCTTCGTAGTTTTTGAGTCAATCGGAAACCTCGACACGCAGAATCCTCGCAACGCAGATGGCAATCGCGAAATCTTTCTGATGGATTATGCGCAACGCCGCATCTTCCAAATTACTGACACCAAGAACGTTCAAAAGCCGCCGGCGAGTCCGACACCGACGCCGACACCAACTCCGACACCGTCTCCGAGTGCGAGTCCGACGCCGACGCCTGGACCAACTCCACCAGATCTCAGTTTGGTGAAGATCGAGATCAGCAATAATCGCCCGATGATCTCGATGGAGCCGGCACTGATTGGCGGCAAGCGGACTTACACCATCGTCTTTACGTCAAACGCGCCGAATCCCGGGAGCTTTGATGGAACTGACAGCGCGGCTCTAACTGCGAATGCCAACCTCGAAATCTGGGTCTATCAACTGCCGGCCATCGACGATACTTTCGATTTGAGCACCGGCAATGAGGTGAGTGCTGATCTCGGCACCGGCACCTTCCGCCAGGTCACCGATACTGCTCCCAGCCGTCCTTTGAAGGCGACCACTGTGGTACCTGATGTCATTGATGACAATCGCGAGCCGTCAATCAGCGACGACGGCAACACCATCGCTTTCATCTCAACGCGCAACCTCGTCACCGTTGTCGGTAATGCCGACGCCAATCCTGAATTGTTCTTCTGCCGCACGACCGGAGGCTTTGCTCCCGGAACGAATACTTTTGCGCAGGGCACCAACACGCAGGACACAGTGGCGGGCATCAGCGACACGCTGCAACAGAATCCGTCTTTGTCGTCGAATGGATCCGTGGTCGCTTTTTATTCGCGCGCGAATCTGGTGACAACCAACGACGATAAAAACCCGGAAGTATTCGTGGCCGACTTTACGGGTTCTGGAATTACCAACGTCCGGCAGATAACGAAGACGAAGCCTGAGGCTTCCGGAGCGACGAACGCAGGGTTGACGCTAAATGTGCTGAGTCCCGGTCGCCGCTTGAGTCGAGACGGCAAGTTTGTCGCCTACGAATCGCGCGCGGAAGATCCGGCTTCGAACAACGGTACCAACACCGCCTTCTTAGCGATTTTCGTTTCAGACGTTCCCGCTACTTCTGCAACGGCCAGCACCGCGAAGCAGGTTGGCCTGCGCGCCACCGTCGAACCTGGCGACGTAACACATTTCCCAAGCTTCAGCGACTACGATGGCTCGCTGTCACCGCATTCGTTGGTTTTCTCGTCTGCGCTGAATTTCAAAGCAGACGGAACCTTCCCCGCTGCCGCAGATGATGCGACGACTGGTTTGAATCCCGTTCCCTTGGGCACGATTCGTCCGACGCAGGTCTTCGCAACGCAGGTTCCAGTGACCTCGTCCAACACTTTTGTCAGACTTACGAAGAACCCGTTTCAGCTTTTTGCTTTCGGTATCCGGCCCTTGGTCAGCAGCACCATCCGCCGCATCGCGTTTAGCCTGCAAGGCGTCGAGCTGGGCGGCGGCAACTCCGATGGCTCGAGCGAGATCTTTTATTTACTGACGCCCGCAGTAACCAGCGAGTCTGCGGCGACGTTGGCATTCTGGACGGGTGCCACCAACTGGGGCCCATTTGCCAGCGCGACACCGAGTGCAAGTCCAACGCCGACGCCGAGTCCATCGCCGGGAGAACCCGCCGGTTTAGCGCCGGGGGAATTAGGCATCGTGAGATCGACGGTAGCCCTGGCTAACTCTGACCAGACCGCAGTAGGCGGTGCGGAGGCGAGTCGTCGCCCGGTGTTGCCGGTCGAACTCAACGGCGTAACAGTTTCTATCAACGGATCTGCCGCCGGTTTGTATTTCGTGGGTGATACTGCAGCGGAAGGCATCAACTTCGTCACGCCAATCGGTTTGCCCGGCGGTGTGATGTCCGTGGTCATTAATAATCGCGGCATCGTCTATCGCGGCTTTGTCCAGATTGTCCCGGCGCAGCCTGACGTGTTCAGCAGTACGAACGACGCTGGTGGTATCACGGCAGTCTGCAATATTACCAACACCGCTGTGTCTGGTTGCGTGACCGGGCCATTCCAGGTGACCACGGCAGACAGTACAGGCACACAGGTGCCGACCAGGCTCGAGATCCACTTGACCGGCGTCAGGTTCGCACTTCCGGCCGAAACGAAGGTGACGTTCGTTAACGGCAGCACCAGCACGGATGTAGCTGCCACCTCAGTGCGGCCGAACTTAAACAACTTTGGTCAAGACCTGCTTGAGATTACTTTGCCGTCAACTCTGGCGGGCGCCGCGCCCATCGACTACAAAGTTATCGTTACCGTGACCAGAGGTACGCTGGTGTTCACCAGCCGCCCGGTCGCGACGGCATCGCAGATAACGATCAACCCATAAACCGATACCAAAACTGGGATCGACGAGCCCCGCATGGTTTCCCGTGCGGGGTTCTTTTTTCCTCAGTTGCCCAACTCAAGAAGTGATACTATGGCGGCCAGCTCGTCAGGGTCTTTTTAAGACCACGACACTCTCTAAACTTTCAAGTTCATCGCCCGCAAATGCGACGTCCGAATCCACTTCTGGCAGTGATGGGGATACTGGTCTTTGTTGTGTCCAGTCAGCCGTCGTCGTTTGAGCTCGCCGGCAGCACAGAAGAACACGCGATTAGGTGGCCTGCGAAAACGATTCAAATCGCGCTTTCAAGTTCGCTGACTGCACCTTCACCGGCACTCAAGGCGAACGCTGACGTGCTCGGTGCAGTTCACCGCGCGCTGCAGAGTTGGTCGCGCGCTGCGGGCGTCACGTTCGTTGAAGTTCCTTCGCCACTTCAATCAATCAGTCCCGCGTCGAAAGGTGATGGCGTTAGCCTCATAACCATCGCGGGCACCGAAGAGAATCTCGCAGTGTTTGCGGAAGGCAACACCACTGCGCGCACTCGCGTTTTCTACGATCCTGAAACTGGGGAGATCACCGAAGCCGACGTCGTCATCAATCCTTATCCTTACTCGCCAGGCGGTGCGCCCTTGCAGTTCTCGACGGATGAGACGGCCGGTACTTACGATCTCGAGTCAACGCTCGCCCATGAAATTGGCCACGTCCTTGGTCTCAGCCACTCAAACGTGATCGGCGCAACCATGCAAACGTCGCAGGCGCTCAACGGAACCTACGGCCTGCCGGCGATCACTGAACGCAGCTTGAGCGAAGCAGACGAGACCGCCGTGCGCAGTCTTTACGAATTGGGAAACCGGAATGGTGCGATTGAGGGTCGAATCCTGAATAGTATTGAGGGCAACTTGCGACCTGCAGCGGGTGCGCACCTTTGGTTCGAAGACGTGGAAACGGGAAAGGTCGTCGCGAGCACCGTCACCGCGCCAAATGGCAAATTTACGATTAGCAGCGTGCCGGCCGGAAATTACCGTGCAATGATCGAACACGTCGATGACACGCAAGGTTTGGGCGAGCGTAAGTTGGGTTGGCGTCCATTCCGCAGCGTCGAAATGCGCAGTCGCCTGCGCGTGGCTGCAGACAAAACTACTCCGCTGAATTATGTGCTGGTGCCGCCGCAGAATTCGACGCCGACGCTGAATCCGAGATTCCTTGGACTGAATGGCGAGCTTTCGACTGTACCGGTGCCGGTTGTGCCCGGCTCGAAAATTACCTTGTATGTTGGCGGTGACGCAGTCGATCGAGTGCCCGGTACGGGGTTCGTGCTTAGTTCATCGCTCATGACGATTGACGCTGCGAGTTTGCGCCGGGAAGACTTTTACAACTCCGCCCCCGTCATCAGTTTTGAAGTTGCGGTCGCGACTAACGCAGCGCCTGGAGAGTACACACTAAAGCTGCAAGCTAACTCCGGCGAAACTGCGTATCTGGTTGGCGCCTTGACCGTCACCCCCGCCAAATAAATTTCCGTTAAAGATTGGAACGAGTGGAGCGACTGGAGCGCAACCGTCCCGGTTGCTACCTAACTAAAGACGCAAGCGAGACGCTTGCGCTCCAGTCACGCTTGCGTTAGTCACGCTTGCGCTCCAGTCGGGTTTGCGCTCCATTAGGTGAGTGGTTCGGTAAATGAAACAAACGTTACTTGATTACCTCAGATGTCCATCGTGCGCGGGCGTGATCATGCTGGCGTCGGTCGCCATCGCTGAGGACAACGAAATCATGGCGGGTCAGTTGGCCTGCGATTCGTGTGCGCGCCGGTTTCCGATCGTGCGAGGAATACCGCGGTTTGCCACGCTTGCATCGCTGGCGGCGGACAAAGCGGCGACCGCGGAAAATTTCGGCTGGCAGTGGCAACACTTTGTTCAGAGTGACGAGCTTTACGCGGATCAGTTTCTCGGTTGGCTGGCGCCGGTCACGCCTGACTTCTTCAAAGGCAAACTCGTATTGGAAGGCGGTTGCGGCAAAGGCCGGCACACTCAACTTGCCGCTGGTTGGGGTGCGCGCGAGGTGATAGGGGTCGATTTGAGCGATGCGGTCGAGACAGCATTTGCGGCAACTCGCAAACTCGAAAACGCCCATGTCGTGCAGGCCGACATTTATCAGTTACCGTTTGCGCAGTCATTTGATTACGCGTTTTCGATTGGGGTGCTGCACCATCTGCCTGATCCGCGCGCGGGCTTTCGTTCGCTGGCGTCAAAGGTAAAGCCCGGCGGTCATATTTCCGCGTGGGTTTATGGCGCTGAGAATAACGAGTGGATTACACGCTTTGTCGATCCGCTGCGTGAGAAGTTTAGTTCAAAAATCGACCGGCGGGCGCTGTTGCATTTGTCGAAAGCGCCAACCGCAATGCTTTACCTGGCCACGAAGCTTGTTTATGGTCCGCTAAATCGTAGCGAGGAAGGCAAACGCTTCGCGAGGCACCTTTTTTATAACGAGTACTTGAACGCAATCTCCGATTTCGGCTGGCGGGAACAGCACACGATCGTTTTCGATCACCTGGTGGCGCCAACCTCACACTACCTTCGCCGCGAAGAATTCGAATCGTGGTGGCAGGACATTAACGCGCACGATGTGAAGATTGGTTGGCATAAC
>JBKPNP010000878.1:0-2294 GCA_046732775.1 Acidobacteriota bacterium | reverse complement strand
GCGGAAAGCGCGCGCACCTGCGGACTATCGATCGTGTTGACGGATGTTGCCATGGCGGCCCCGTATCGCGTTCGCCAAAAAGCTTACCAGTTTGAAAACCACTGCCTGCGAGGCTAGGATTCTAACATTCACCTAATCGGCCAAGAAGGAAGAAGGATGTTATGCCCAAGCCAGAGTCTGCGCTCGACCCGTTCAAGTTCATGTTTCAGGCCCATCCCTGGCATGGCGTCGCACCGGGCAAGAGAGTTCCCGAGACCGTAAATGCCTACATCGAAATCGTACCGACCGACGCCGTCAAGTATGAACTCGACAAAGAGACCGGCCACCTGCGCGTCGATCGCCCGCAACGATTCTCGTCGATGTGTCCGTCCTTGTATGGGTTCATTCCGCAAACATTCTGTGGCGATCACGTTGCCGACCTCTGTGCTGAGCGAACCGGCATGACGGGCATCAAAGGCGATGTCGACCCGATGGACATTTGCGTGCTGACTGAAAAGACGTTTGCGCAGGGAAACTTCTTCGTGCAGGCCACGCCCATCGGCGGCTTAAGAATGATTGACGGCGAACAAGCTGACGACAAGATCATTGCGGTGCTCGAGGCCGATCTCGCCTATGGCCATATCGAAGACATTACGGATTGTCCGAATGCACTCGTTGATCGTTTGAAGCACTATTTCCTCAGTTACAAGCAGCTTCCTGGCGACGCGCCCAGGCGAGTCGAGATCGCGAGTGTGTACGATCGCGCTGAAGCACGAGACGTCATCACGCGAAGTTTAAGTGATTATCAAAAACAATTCGGCGAGGCTGCCAGGCGCGGCAGATCAATGTCCGACAAACTTTAGTTTGTCGCTCGACAAGCTGAAGCTTGTCGGACACTTTAATTGGTAATCAGTTCTTCGATACCGCAGCGCGGACAGGTAAGCACGTGATGTGAGGCGTCAGTCCAGCTCGCCAGCGCTAACGCAAAGGGCTTGCTTTGGTCCTTTTGCTTGTCGACGTGACTGAGGAAACCAGCGTGTGAATGCTTCGACTCAGTGTCTGCGGCACTGCAATGTTTGCAGAGCCAACCGTAGCCGAGATCGAAGAAGTGGTTTGTCTGGTTCACTGGGGCGTTCAGAAAACAGATTCAGAAAACGGATACCCGATTATAGAACACGGTCTCCGCCTTCTGAATACTGAATCCTGTTTTATTGGCCTCGCCGCAGCACGCCGCGCGACGGCGAGCTCAAGCGAACCGGCACACTTAGTCGCCGCCCATTTCGCATGATCTGAACCTGCACCGTATCGCCCACCTGATGTTTATCGAGCAAACGATAAAGGTCGTCGTTGTTGCCAACTTTGTCGCTGTCGATGCCGACGATGATGTCTCCCAGTTCCACATCGCCATTCTCAGTTTGAGTTAAACCGCGCAAACCGGCGTTTGCAGCAGCGTCTCCCGGCGCCACTTGCCAGATAACGACACCGGAGGAAACAGGTAACTCAACCTGGTTCTTCAAGACTTCAACGTCGCGACTGGTGATGCCAAGTTTGGGCCGGCGCACTTCGCCTGAGCGAATCAATTGCGGGACGACGCGCTTCGCAATGTTAACCGGCACCGCGAAGCCCACGCCTGCCGAAGCGCCCGAAGGCGAAAGAATCTGCGAGTTGATACCGATCATGCGACCGTGTGAATCGAGCAGGGGACCACCCGAATTACCAGGGTTGATCGACGCGTCAGTCTGAATCGCGCCTTCAATCGGGCGGTTGTTACGCGCGCGAATCGGCCGTTGCAGACCGCTGATAACACCGGTGGTCAGCGTGCGATCCAATCCGAAGGGATTACCGATGGCGAGCACTTTTTGACCTACTTCGAGTTTGTCCGAATCGCCGAGTGCGATGACGGTGAGCGGCTGACGCGGCTTCTCGATCAACTTGATGACTGCCAGATCGGTATCAGGATCGCCACCGACAAGTTGTGCCGAATAGTTTCGTTGTCCGCCGAAGCTAACCGCGAGTTTCGTCGCCCCTTCAATCACATGGTAATTGGTCAGGATGTTGCCCTCTTGATCAATCACCGAACCTGACCCCGAGCCTTCCTGCGGCTCAACATAGCCGAAGAAGTCGCGTGAGTAAGAGGTTGAATGGACGTTGACGACACCTGGCGAAAGCGTGCGGTAAATCTCAATATTGTTTTGTTCGTCTGAGGCGGTAGCGGGATCGGTGAGCCCGGCCGGAGCGGCTTCGCTGAAGGCCGCCGTGGCCGGTTGCACTCGATTTGAAATGCGTTGCACGAGGGCGAATGCGCCCGCGGCAAA
>JBKPNP010000877.1:0-2401 GCA_046732775.1 Acidobacteriota bacterium | reverse complement strand
TCACGAAGAGTAATTTTGAGCGCATCTTCTCGCTATCCCCCAAACATTCATAGGGCTCAATTTGAAACCCTCTGTGCGTCCTCTGTGCCCTCTGCGACTCTGTGGTGAGTAAACCCGAACGTTCCTCACCACCGAGACAGGGAGGAGCACAGAGATGACACAGAGAAAATGAAAGTAGGAATCAACCATGCGCTAACTTTCACACACTGACATTTTGGTGTTATTCTCGTCCCGACAAAACCCAGCAAATTGAACATCTCTCAAATACCCGGTCATGGCCCAACAGAACTCATTTGATATCGTTTCAGAAGTGGATCGCGCGGAAATTTCAAATGCGATCAACCAAACCATCAAAGAAGTGCGACAGCGATTCGATTTCAAAGGCAGCTCGGCAAACGTCGTCCTGGAAGCAAACGATTTGATCCTGACCGCGGAAGATGAAACAAAGCTGCGCAACATGAACGATATTTTTCAACAGAAGCTCGTGCGTCGCGGCGTGCCGCTCAAGGCGCTCAACTACGGCACCGTGGACGCAGCCGGCGGCGGAACTGTGCGGCAAAAGGTTGCGATTCAGCAGGGAATTCCTCAGGACAAAGCCAAAGAAGTGGTGAAGTTTATCAAAGACAGCAAGGCGAAGGTGCAGGCGTCGATCCAGGGTGACGTGGTGCGCGTGTCCGGCAAAGATCGCGACGCGCTCCAGGGAGTCATCAGTAGTCTCAAGGCCAAAGACTTCGGCATCAACATGCAGTTTTCCAACTACCGGACCAACTAGGAATACAGTTCAATCCTGACGGAGATGCAGGTAACAGATTCCAGCGCAGTAATCGAAGACGTTAAGCTAACGGCGAAGCGAATTTTCAGTCTTATCGCTTCCGAGCTGGCGCAAGTGGAAGTGGAATTCCAACGCCAGGCACGCTCCAACGTCCAGGTGATCGCGTACCTCGCTGATTATCTTCGTGAGTCTGGCGGCAAGCGCGTCCGGCCGGCGCTAACAATTCTTTCGAACTACGCAGTCGGTGGCGACGGTGCGCGTCATAACTCGATTCGCATGGCCACCGTGATGGAGTTTTTGCACACGGCTACGCTCGTGCACGACGACATCATCGACAGCGCGGACACTCGCAGGAACCGCCCGACCGTCAATGCGCTTTACGGAAACGAAACCGCCGTCTTGATGGGCGACTGGCTTTACATGTCGGCCTTTGAAACCAGTCTCGCCGAACGCTCGCTGCCGGTTCTCGATATTCTTACCAGTGTTACGCGGCGCATGACCGAGGGCGAATTGTTGCAGTTGACTACCCTCGGAAAGAGCGACATCTCGGAACAGCAGTACTACCAAATCATCGAATGCAAGACCGCGTATCTGTTCAGTGCCTGCTGCGAAGTCGGCGCAATTCTTGGCGGCGCGAGCGAGCTCGAACAAAAGGCCCTGCGCGACTACGGGTTGAACCTCGGGATGGCGTTTCAGTTAACCGACGACCTCCTCGACTTCACGACCACTGACGACACGCTCGGCAAAAACGCGGGGGTCGATCTGCTGGGAGGCAAGGTCACGCTGCCGTTGATTTATTTAATCTCAAGCGAGCCATCATCCCGTGACATGGTGCAGCAAGTAATGACCTCCGGAAGTTACGACCAGGTGGCGCGACCCGATCTGCATCAGGCTGTCGCCCGAGTCGGCGGCATTGAACGGGCACGCCAGCGCGCCGATGAGTTTGCGATGACCGCCCAGGCGGCCCTGCATAGCCTGCCTGACTCCGAATTTCGCAATGCCTTAACTTCAATTCCAAGCTACGTTCTGGATCGCGATCGCTAGTCCTTGCCGCCACTTCAACTATTGTGAAAACGGCCGACTGGCTTTAACATCTGCCCCGATGAGCGACCGTCCCAACGAAAATCTTCTTTCACGTCTGGAGCAAAGCCTGCGACAGTCGCGCGCTGCCCGCATGCATTTGGCGGCGCGGCTCAGGGAGTTGGAAGTCGAGGCAGATGCCGTTCGCGCCGAGCTCGCCGAAATGGACACGCTCGCCAGCCAGTCCGAAGCGGCCATTTACCGGCTGCTGACATCGGTACTCGCTTCGGGCAGTCTCTCCGGCGGCTCCTTCTCGAATGGTTTACCATCGGATGCCGAACTTGAAGCGGCAATGCGACCGGCAGCCGCGCCAGTGCGGACTCCATTCGCAGTCGACGCGCGCCGTCAGGAAATACCCACTCTTCGACCGAACACCGAGCCAATGAGCGATCGCTTTATGGATCGCACGATTCCACAGGCCGTCACGCTGTTGTTGCGGGAAGAAGGTGCACCGCTTCACGTGAACGAGATCTACAACCGTTTACTCGAAGGCGGATTCAAGTTTACTGGTCAGAACCCTACGATAAGTATTGCCGTGTCACTCAATCG
>JBKPNP010000876.1:0-2333 GCA_046732775.1 Acidobacteriota bacterium | reverse complement strand
CCCGGTAAAAAAATTGTCGAGACAAATAACGTCGTGCCCGTCGGCAAGTAACCGCTCACAAAGGTGTGATCCAATAAAACCCGCGCCGCCGGTGATTAAGATTCTCATAGTTTCAAATTTATAGTTCGAGTTTCGAGTTTCGAGTTCCGAGTTCGCTGTGGAAACGGTTTCTATTTTTTGTAAAGCAGGCTTGAACTTAGTACCTCTAAACCCGGAATTTCGCAGGTAGATCATCAGACCGCCAACCATCTTGCCGGTTTCTGAAGCCAATTGGTTGAGTTTTAGAAATTCCGCTTCAGGTATGTAGCCCTGATCAATCGCGACGTAGAGCTGGCACCTCACCTCTGCCGCAGAAGCTTTTGCTGTCGCAAGGAACTGAACAAATTCGGCGGTTCCATTTCTGTCAAAGCCCTCGGCTATGTTTGACATGACGGAAACCGTCGCTCTACGTATCTGATCCTTCAATCCAAAGTCTCGCGAAAAAGGAGACTTACTTGAAACAGAGTAGATTGCCCGGGTCAATTCGCGTGCTCTTTTCCAACAATCAATCTCTTCAAATCTCTTGAATGTCGCATCATCATTCTCCTCAATTGGAAGAAGCGGAGTTGAGCGGCTATCTGTATTTGAACTCGAAACTCGAAACTCGGAACTCGGACCTACTTAGTCCTTCGTACGACTTGATTCCCCACGTACAGAACGTCCATCCGCGTTTTAAGGAAACAATCAATAGCATGCCGGGGCGTACAAACAACCGGCTCGTTCTCATTGAACGAAGTATTCAAAACGATCGGCACGCCGGTTAGCTCATCGAAGTCTGAGATCAGCTGGTAGTACCGCGCGTTTACGTCAGGCGAAACCGTCTGCAAACGACCCGAGCCATCGACGTGTGTAATCGCCGGCACCTGCGCGCGCTTCTCTTCCCTCACCTGGTAAACCATCAGCATGGTCGGCGCCGGATGATCCTGCTCAAAGTAATCAGCCGTGCGCTCCTCGAGTATCGACGGCGCGAACGGACGAAACGGCTCCCGCTTCTTGATCCGCTCGTTCAGAATGTCTTTCATGTCGGCGCGTCGCGGATCCACTACGATCGAACGATTGCCGAGCGCGCGCGGGCCAAACTCCATGCGACCCTGGAACCAGCCGACGACGAGCCCGTCTGCAATGTCCTGCGCCGCACGCTTGGTAACTGTTTCGTCCGTCAGCGTTTCAAACTCGAGCTCACTCTTCGAAAGCTCCGCGCGAATCTCTTCGTCAGTAAACTCCGGCCCGGTGTAAGCGCCGAGCATCACCTCACCGCGCGAGCCTTTCAGTATGCCGTTATGAATTTCATAACAAACGCCGAGCGCCGTACCACTGTCGCCCGCCGCCGGTTGCACATACACACGACGAAAAGGCGTGTTCAGCAGAATCTTGCCGTTCATCACCGAGTTATAGGCGACGCCGCCGGAGAGACCGAGGTCAGTCAATTTCGTTTCTTCGTACAAATGATTCAATACGTGAAAACCAACCTCTTCCAGCCGCTGTTGCAAACTCGCAGCGATGTCCTGCTCGCGTTCGCCGTAGGCCGTGCCGGGTGCGCGCGCCGGTCCAAAGGTTTTCACAAACTCATCCGAGAAGATGCGACCAATCACGGGCGAGCCCTGGTCCCAACTCATGTCCACGCCTTCCGCGTGATGGCGGAAGTAATCGAGGTTCAGACGAAACTTGCCGCCGTCCTCGGTGCGAATGATGTCGCGAAATTCTTCCATGAAGCGCGGCTTGCCGTAAGGCGCGAGGCCCATGACTTTGCCTTCGTCGCCGTAGTGCGGAAACCCGATGAACTGCGTGGTGGCGGTGTATACGATTCCGGTCGAGTGCGGATACTCAACCTGGTCAAGCACCTTAATCGAGTTGCCGTCGCCCAACGCCCACATGGTGGAGATGAAATCGCCGAAGCCGTCAATCGAGAGCAGCGCGGCGCGTTCAAAGGGTGACACGTAAAACGAGCTGGCGAGGTGGGCCCGATGATGTTCGATGTTATGAAACTGCGCGCGCAAGCTACTTTTGGGAACGTTCAACGCGAGCGCGAGATCGTCCTTCAGGTCGCGCACCTTCGCCGCATTCGCGAGGCGATCCTTTACCTGGCGAAAGATTCCCGGGCCACGCTTGTCGCCATTGCCATGACCATTGCCCCCGCCGTTGCTCTCTACGGTGGGCTTCACGCGATCGCTGTCATCCAACTCGAGCACTTCCGCCTTACCCGCTTCCCTTTTACCCGTTCTCACCAGTCCTGTTTGTTTTGCCGCGCGTCCGGCGGCGAACAGGATCTTCTTGTGCAGGTGTGCAGAAGGATC
>JBKPNP010000875.1:0-7542 GCA_046732775.1 Acidobacteriota bacterium | reverse complement strand
CTATTCACTATTAACCATTCACTACTTACTGTTTCGTTGCTGCGAGCGCATCATGCGTCCCGCAACTCGCGTGATGAGCGAGCGCGGTACCAGTCGTTCGCTCTGCGTCATGAAATAATTTGTCCAACCGGAAATGATGTGGCTGCGATTCTGGGCCAGGCCGCGCAAAGCAGTATCGACAACCTCTTCCGGCGTTTGCGCCACTCGAGCTGGAGGCTTCTGACCTCTTGCCGCTTCAAAGAAATTCGTCTCAGTAACGCCGGGACACAAAGCCATAACCTGGATTCCGCGAGTCCGATTCTCTTCCCAGAGCGCTTCCGAAAACGACAACACAAAAGCCTTGGTGGCCGCGTAGGTTGCCATAAACGGAACGGGCTGGAACGCCGCGGTTGAGGCAACGTTAATGATCGTTCCCTGCTTGCGCGCAAGCATCGGCTGCAAAAACAGGTGCGTGAGTTCGACGAGAGACTTGATGTTCAAATCAATCATGTTCAACTCACGAGCGAGATCGAGTTTTGCAAAGTCGCCCATCGAGCCGAATCCGGCGTTATTGATCAGCATTTCCACTGAGAGACCGCGCTGCTCAACTTCTTCAAACAAACGGGCCGCCGATTCAGGCTGACTCAAATCAAGCGCGATATATTGCGCGCGAACGTTGTTCGACCGGCCGAGCTCGTTGCACAACGTGATGAGTTTGTCTTCTGAACGTGCGACCAGCAGAACGCTTCGGCCTCGCGCAGCGAGCTTGCGAGCAAAGACTTCGCCAATACCGCTGGAGGCGCCCGTGATCAGCGTAATGTTCATCTGCTCATTTCCGATTCAGTTCGCCTGTTGCCGTCAGTTTTTCAGTTCAAGTAAATCGAGTTCAAGGATATCGGAATTCACGCTGCGCAAACGATCAAGCGTTTCTCGCGACGGCGCATTGTCGAGATTAATTCGGGCCACTGCAGCCTCCGCACCTTCAAACACGATGTTTTCCATCTCCTGCACGTTGATGTGTTCGCTCTTGATCGCATCGAGCACGGCAGCCAGCACTCCCGGCCGATCAAGGTGACGCACGACGAGGCGATGCGTGGCCGGGGTTTGTCGTGCGAGGTTTACTACGTTTGGAACGTTGCCCGTCTCTTTGAACTCGCGAACGATCCGCACAGTTTCTGCTGCGATTGCTTCCTGCGCCTGATCCGTAGACGCACCGATGTGGTGCGTACCGTAGAGATTTGGTTTCTGCGCAATCTCGTCAGTGAACTCGGCCGTTGCGGAAGTAGGTTCACCGGCAAAGACGTCCAGCCCAGCGCGAATACCACGGGTCTCCATGGCTTCGGTTAAGGCGGCCTGATCGACAACTTCACCGCGCGCTGTGTTTATAAAATAAGCCCCTTCGCGCATCGACGCGAAAAACTCTGGGTTCAGAAACGCTCGCGTATCCGCATTCAGCGCCACGTGTACACTGACAATATCGGCTTCGCGCGCAACCGCAGCTGGGGAGTCCATGAATTCAATTCCAAGCTCGGCGGCCCGCTCACGCGTTAGACTGCGACTCCAGGCAACTACGCGCATGCCAAACGACTGCGCGCGCGGAATCATCTCCGCGCCAATCTTTCCCACGCCCACCAGCCCCAGGGTTCTGCCAAACAAGCCGCGCGCTTTCGAGAACTCTTTCTTGTTCCATTCGCCGCGACGCAGTGCGATTACGTTATCAGCTATACGACGGTCCAGCGCCAGGATTAAGGCGAAGGCAAGTTCAGCAACCGCAATGGAATTTTTCCCGGGGCAATTGGAAACGTAAATGCCCCTTCGCGAGGCGGCGGCCACATCTATCGTATTGAAACCGGCGCCGGCACGGACGACGAGCTTAATTGGTCCGGCGGCGAGCATTGGCTCCGTTACCTTGGTGCCACGCACTACCAGAACATCCGGCGTTTGCTGCCGGATTGCTTCAGCTAACGCGTCGTCCTTGAGGTCCGGTTGGAAAGCAACCTCGCAACCGATGGCTTGCAATCCGTCGCGACCCGATTGTTCAAATTTGTCAGCGATTAGAACGCGCATGAGTTTTCCAGGACCAATGTTCGAAGTGAACTGGCTTCAAATCGTGTGTGTCAGCAGTCCGTCGCGAAGTTTAGGTTCAAACCAGGTGGATTTCGGCGGCATGATCTGGCCCGAATCGGAGACGCTCAATAAGTCGTTCATCGTTGTTGGATAAAGCGCGAACGCCACCGCCGCCTTTCCTTCATCGACGAGTCGCTTTAGTTCTGCACTGCCACGCACGCCACCAATAAAGTCGATCCGTTTATCAGTGCGAACGTCCTTGATACCGAGAATTGGATCCAGCACGCGGTCCTGAAGAATACTGACATCGAGTGATTCGACGACGCCATCGGGCGTGTGGGCGTCGGCGCGAGAATTGAGCGTGTACCATTCGCCGTCAAGATACATCTGCCACTCGCCGCGCTTGGTCGGATTGCCGTCGCCGCCCTTGGAAACGTCAAATGACCTAAACAACGCCTCGAGAAACTCTGCCGCGGACAAACCGTTCAGATCTTTAACAGCGCGGTTGTAGGCAAGAATGCGAATCTGGTCATCCGGGAAAATCACTGCGAGGAAGAAGTTGTACTCTTCGTCGCCGGTATGCCCGAAGCTTTGCTCTTTTAACTCGGCTCGGGTGCGAGCAGCACTCGCAGCACGATGATGGCCATCAGCGATATACAGAAACGGCACCTCGCGAAACGCGTGCACGAAGCGGACTGCATCAGGCACTCGCCAGATCGTATGTTGCACGCCGTCTTCGGCGGTGAAGTCGAACAGCGCGTTTGCCATCGTCGTCTCCATCACCATAGTGTCAATCTCGCGCAAGGCTCGGTAAGTCAAAAATACCGGACCGGTTTGCGCTCGCAACACCGTTATGTGTCGGGTGCGATCATCTTCTTTGTCACGACGCGTGCGTTCGTGTTTGCGGATCAAATCCTCGTCATACTCATCAACTGAACAGCACGCCACCACCCCAATCTGCTCGTACTCGCCCATGATTAACCGGTAGAGGTAGAGGCTCGGCACGTCTTCCGTTACCAGCGGACACTCGCTTTTTAGCTTGTCAAAGTTTTCCACCGCCTTGCGATAGACCGGATCGCTGTAGGTGTCGGTACCCTCCGGCAGATCGATCTCCGGACGCGACACGTGCAGGAAACTCAAAGGATTGTTTTTCGCTAGTGCGCGCGCTTCTTCGGTGTTCACGACGTCGTAAGGGACGCTCGCGACTTTCGCAGCCTGGTCTGCTTCCGGTCGCAGGGCACTAAAAGGACGAATGACTGCCAATTGATTCCCTCCCGGGCTACGCCGGCTACCAATGGACGGCGGAATTCTGCCTCAAACTTTGCCGAACGTTTTATTTTGTGGAGCTGATGAGTAAGACTATCGTTTCATGCATTGTCTTAGCAAGCGAGGAAACTAAGGGCTCTGTAGACGTTTAGCCCATCAAACCGTCGCTCGCTGAAGACGAGGCGCAGGACCGGTGGCGAGTGTAGAATATTTAAAAACATGTGCGATTGTGACTAAGTATTTTGAAAGGAACTCCGATGAGTGAACTTGCGGATCGGCAGTGTGTGCCCTGTCGCGGCGGTGTGCCGCCATTAGGTGGTGAAGAGCTAGTACAACTTCAATCAAAACTAGACGGTTGGGAAGTCGTTAATGAACATCACCTGCGCAAGGAATATAAGTTCAAAGACTTCAAGGAAGCGCAGGTCTTCGTAAATCGCATTGGTGAACTGGCCGAAGAGCAGGGCCATCATCCGGACATTTGCTACGGATGGGGCCGGGCTGAGGTCCTTATTTGGACGCACAAAATCGACGGCCTGACGGAAAGCGACTTCATCCTGGCGGCGAAAATTGATCTCCTTTAGTTTTCAACCACGGCCTCATAGATCTTTTCGGTTTCCGCGATCATCCGCTCAACATCGAACCGTTCAGCAGCGGTTTTTTGCGCCGTAACTCCGAGTCGTTTGCGTTCTGCGGGTTGAGTCAACAGCCGCAGCAGGTTCGAAGCAAGCGCCGCTTCATCTTGAACCGAAACCAGGAATCCAGTTTCGCCCTCCGTTATCAACTCCCGGGCCCCGTCCGTCGCCGTCGCCAACACCGGTGTGCCAGCAGCCATCGCCTCCGCGATCGCGAGACCAAATGATTCCGTGTGAGATGCGGAAACAAACACATCCAGCCCGGAATAGAAGTCCGCTAAATCTTCTAACCACCCTACAAGCCTGGCGTGTTCGGCGAGGTTCAGTTCTGAAATTAGTTGTTCCAGCCTGTGTTGGTTCCTCCCGTCTGCAGAGTGATCGGTGCCCGCAATTATGAAATATGCATTGGGACACTGGTCGACGACCAACCGCGCGGCGCGTAGAACTTCTTCCTGCCCTTTGAGCGCAGTCAGTTCTCCGACTGTTCCTACCAGCAAGGTTTCGGCCGGCAGATTCCAGCGCCGCAAAAACTCCTCGCGCCGGAAACGCTCTTTCGCTCTAGCAAACTTTGCGACGTCGATTCCATTCAACACAACACTAATTTTTTCCGCTGGCGCAACCCCTGCGTTCTGAAGAGACGACCCGACAGCGTGCGACACGGCAATCACGCGCGCGGCTTTTGCGAGCGTCAGACGATGCAGACGACTCAAGGGAAACATGACGTGTCGAGTAACGACGAATTTCGCAGTTGGGTTGGTCCGCGCCGCATAAGCCGCGAGCGGATAATCGCGGGCCATGTGCGCGTGAACGATCTGAATATTGTTTTGCCGCACCAGCTGCGACAACGCGCGAGCGCTCGGCGCGTCAAATGAGTTTCGCAAGGGAAGAGTGGTGATTCGTGAGGCGTCCTTCAACTCAGCTAACAAAGGCGATCGGCGGCGCAGCGCAAAGAACAACTCGTGTCCCCGGCGCGTCAACCCATTCGCCAGATCAGCGAGATGCCGTTCACCGCCGCCGAGTGATTTAGCTGACGTGATTTGAAGGATTCTCAATACGAGTCCGGGAACGAAGAGGGCTGACCGCCTAAGCGCGACGACTGTACACAACAACCCGTTCGTCAGGCAAAACCATTTTCGCCGTACTGAAGCGAAACAGAGTTTAGCAACGGTGTTTGCTTACCACGTCGATCGCCGGAATGGCGCGTCAACAAATCTAACAAACCCACCAGCGAATCGTCGGCACAGGCATTGCCCAGAGTATTTCTCTCCCACGAAAACGCGTGCTTACGAAATTAGAAGGAGGACGATTTATGGCGACGAAGGGCAAGTTAATAACAGGTCTATTCAAGAATCGAGTGGCTGCCGAGGCGGCGGTCGATGCAATCATGAAACGAGGTTATACGCGCGACGACATCAGCGTCTTGATGTCTGATGCAACGAGAACGAAGGAATTCGCACTGCAATCTCGCACGCACGCGGCAGATGGTGCCGGAGTCGGCGGCGCGTTGGGCGGCGTAGTAGGCGCTGTGCTGGCGGCGATTGTAGCGGTGGGCAGCACGATTGTTCTGCCAGGATTGAATCTGGTTATTGCCGGTCCTATCGCTGCCGCGCTTGCCGGCGCCGGCGCTGGAGCCGCCACGGGCGGGGTGATCGGAGCGTTGATCGGTGCGGGAATTCCTGAGTATCGCGCTAAGGTTTACGAAGCCGGAATACTTGGCGGTGGCATCCTGCTCGGCGTTGAAGCAAATGCGAACGAAGAAGTGGATAAACTCGAAGAGCTGTTGGAAGCATTAGGCGCCGAACATGTGCGGACCGAATAGTCTGTTCCGCTCATGAGCAAAACAATTGGGGCCTGCGACGTTTGATAAGTCGCAGGCCCTTGTTGTTGTCCGTTAGTTTAGTTCAACCGAGGGAAGCGTCCTTCGGGTTATCTCTTAATCGCATCCCCGATATCTTCGATCGTTTCTCCGACCTTCCGTTTGGCGGTGCCGAAGCCTTCCTGCACCTTACCACCAGCGCGGTCAGCGCCACCTTCCGCTTCCAGATCACGATCGTTTGTTGCGCGGCCTAACGTTTCCTTAACCGATCCTTTAGCCTGATCGAATTTTCCTTCGAGCTCATCTTTGTTTGGTAAACCCATGTAAGCCTCCTCTGGTATTAGCGGAAGAATAATTTCTTCAGCTTGCTGAAGGCTGCAGTGCAACCAGTGTTCCCACTTCGGCGGAAACAGGACAACAAAGAGTTTCTTCCCGGAAAAGGACGATTTTGAACGAACGGCGAGGACGAAGGTGATTGACGAACGTACGCTTCAATCAGATCGAGCGGTTGATCTTGGGACAACTCTCGACGCCTCCGATTAGCGTTTAGATCAGGAAGAACTCTTAACGAAGCGCTCGTTCTTTTCGCAGATCGGGAGTCTGACCTCGAAGCGCGTGCCCTCTCCAGGCTCGCTCACGACAAGGATTTCGCCGTGGTGGCGGGTGATGATTCCGTGTGAAGCAGAGAGGCCAAGGCCGCTGCCTAGCTTGCCTTTGGTAGTGAAGAAAGGTTCGAAGATTCGCGACGCGACCTCCGGCGGCATGCCCGTACCGGTATCGGCAACCCAGAAACAACCGCTTTCGATCTCAGCGCGCGCTCCGACTTCCATGGTGCCACCATCCGGCATCGCGTCCACCGCATTGAAGATCAGATTCAGCACTACTTCACGGAGCTCGGCTTGCTCGCCCATGACGTAAACTGCGCCATTGCCTTCGACTTTGACATCAATTTGGCCCTTACGCGATTTGCTCTGCCATTTCGGGCGCGCAATATCGAGACTGGAACTAATCAGGTAATTCAATTCGACGGCAGCAAACTCACTGCCAGATTCACGTCGCGCAAACTCGAGGATGCGCCGCAAGGTTTTAGTTCCGTCCTCAACCGCATTAGTGATTACCTGCAGACTCTTTGAGGAAGTCTCGTCGGTCGCGTTGCGCAACAGCAATTGCGCGCGGCCCTGGATAACCGTTAACGAGTTGTTAAGATTGTGGGCCACACCAGCCGCCAGTTCGCCGACTGCACGTAACTTATCCGACTGGGCCATCAGCTCGTGTTCACGTTTGCGATCAGTGACGTCTCGCAGGAACACCAGCACACCGGCAATCTCCCCTTCTTTCCAGAGCGGCGAGGTATTCGCTTCGGCGTAACGAAAGCAATCGTCTAGCCCGTTTAAGCGTACTTCGTATTCTGTGTCCTCACCGGCCAGGGTGCGTCGCAGGTTGGTCTCAGTTTCGTCACGGCAATCCGGATCGACGATTTCGACGAAACTAGCGGGCCCGCCCGTTGTCAGTTTGCAGGCGTTCGCACGCTCGTTCATCCAGGTGATGCGACCCTCACGATCGAGCGCGTAGATCTCGTCGGGCGTACGGTCGGCGATGCTGGCGAGAAACGACTTGTGCGCGATAGCTTCAGCCTCCGCCCGACGCAAATCAGAGATGTCGCGGGCAATCACGACCGCCGATGGTTTGGACGCGCCGGTCAGAAGCGGCTGCACGATGATTGAGATCGCCTGCTGTCGCTCAGATCCTATTTGAATCTCCACCTCAACTCGGTGACCGGTT
>JBKPNP010000874.1:0-2080 GCA_046732775.1 Acidobacteriota bacterium | reverse complement strand
GGCGCCGAGGCAGCGCTCGTCGTAAACAATTGTGCAGCCGCGGCGCTTTTGATACTCACGGTTCTGGCTGCTAACGGCGAGACTGTTGTCTCGCGTGGGGAGCTTGTCGAGATTGGCGGCGATTTCCGCGTTCCGGAAGTGATGGCAAACTCCGGCACGCGCATGGTTGAAGTCGGATCAACCAATCGCACTCGGCTCGAGGATTACCGCCAAGCCGTAACCCAGAACACGCGTTTGTTTATGCGCGTGCACCCGTCAAACTATCGAATCATCGGTTTCACCGATGCGCCGACTCTCAAACAGCTCGCAGCGCTGGCGCATGAATCCGGTCTGCTCATCTATGAAGACGCAGGCTCCGGAGTCGTCTCGGACCTTTCGGCGCTGGGGATAACCGACGAACCCATAATTCGAGATTCAGTGACAGCGGGTTGCGACGTCGTTTCTTTCAGTGGCGACAAACTACTAGGCGCAACTCAGGCAGGCTTGATTGTCGGCAGGCGAGAAATCATCGAGCGCTTGCGCAGGCATTCCCTCTACAGGGCTTTGCGCGTTGACAAGCTCTGTTTGGCAGCGCTGGAAGTCACCCTTGAAGCACACCGGCGTGGCGCCATCGACGACATCCCCACGCTTCACATGCTATCGGTGTCGAAAGCGGAAATAGAAACTCGAGCAAAAATCCTGGTAAACAAACTCGCGAACACCCAGGTTACAGCGAACATCGTTGATGGCGAATCGGCGGTCGGAGGTGGGTCAGGACCGAATGTTCATCCACCCACCGCGCTCATCACGATTAAGCACGAACAATTGAGCGCTGATGAAGTAGAACGACAACTCAGGCTCGCCACTCCGCCCGTCATCGCGCGAATAGCGGATGACCTCGTTTTAATCGACCTCCGGACCGTGGATCCTGATGAAGAGGACGCGTTGCTGGCAGCACTTTTAAACCTGACTCAGTAGCGATAAGCACCTGATTGCCGCGTTTTTGAGGTTTTGACAATTACGTACTTTACAAACCCAGACCTCGTTACACGTAACATAACCTCACCATGAAACGAGCAAAAGAAGCAACGCCGGCAAAGACAAAGGCCGCTAAGAAATAGTATTCATCAATCGGTAGCTGAAAGGTCTGTATGCTCTAGATCTGAAACACCCGAAACATCCATAAGCTCGCAATGGTGCAATCGCATGTGGTTCGTGTAAACGTACCGAATTTGTCCCTGCACCTTAATGGGGTCACCTCTGCGTAACGCGGCCAGCGTGTTACGCCACTTTTTGTCAAATTCTAGATAGACACCGGCGGAGCCTCTCCTTTCTAAATCCACCTCGTCTTCTTTAACGTCACCGACTACACCGGAAAGCTCCATCCATTTACCTTCGTATGCCTTCGCTAACTGCTCACCCTGAACTGTAGTGCGGCCTTCGAACACCTTAACCAATTCGTCCGGCGTAGATGGGAGAAGGGTTTTGGCAAGTCCCTCGCCCGTTACTTGTTCCCATCGTACGCGCTCTTTTCGCCATGCAGCGAAACCGGCTATCAACAAGCAAACAAATGCTGCCCACACGAACGTTGTCTTGTTGTCCCTCAAGACGGTGTAACGATCGGAGAAGAACACGACCAAAACCAACAAAACCACCCCAACGCTGCCACTTACGAGCGATACCCATCCGCGTATAATTGCGTCCAAATATTGTCGAATATGAAGCGGGAGCGACAAAGGGCGAGTCCTCGAGTGAAGCCTAGATAGAGCGTGGCCGGAAGACTAGTCGCCGCAGGTGGGTTTGTCAAAGCCATAATCGTCAGTTTTTGCTGACTAATCGCGGCGCGGACGTGTATAATTCCCACCGCTTTTGTAATCCCACAAAAGCTCCCGCTCTTTCGACCTTCCTCAGGTTTTCAGAATCATCCAGCTTGTCGCGGTTTTCTTCTCTCAAATCAGTGTGGCCGTATGTGGCGCTCGCTTCGCTGGCGGGGCTCTTTAGCTGCGCTTTGTGGTCGGCAGGATTTCTCGCCGGCCTGGAAAAGTCCGTGCTCTCCCCGATTCGCGATGTTGAGCAGCTTACGGTTCCCGAAACCTGGATC
>JBKPNP010000873.1:0-4667 GCA_046732775.1 Acidobacteriota bacterium | reverse complement strand
ATGCGGCTGTTTTCGGAGGCTTGACGTTCGATGTCCGACAAGCTTCAGCTTGTCGCACGTGACCTCAGCTTGCATGTGCAACCTGTCTTCGCTCCAGCGGAGCGACATGTTTATAGCAAGAGCTACTCTTAAAATGGCTTCGCTCCGTAGGAGCGAAACATGCGAGAGAATTAATTCAGGAGCTTGGCGAACATTGCGTCCGCTGGAGCGCTGCGATGGGGACGGCTAAGGCTCTAAACATCTCGCTCCGCTCGAGCGAAAAAGGCAGCGTACCCATGGTTTGCACTTCGTTCTATGCACTTCGGATCGAATCTACAAAGACGACAAACTGAAGTTTGTCGGACATTTTTATGTCGCAACGCGTATACAACTCCTTCACTGAATTCTGGCCACACTATGTCGCCGAACACAGCAAGCCGAATACGCGTTTGCTGCATCTGCTCGGCACTTCGCTCGCGCTCGGCTCTGTCGCGTTTCTAATCGCCACAGGCCGGTGGTGGCTGTTTCCGCTCGCCTTAATTCCCGGATACGCCGCCGCCTGGATCGGTCACTTCTTTATAGAAAAAAACAAGCCCGCTACTTTTCAATATCCGCTCTGGTCGTTCATCGGTGACTACAAAATGATCTGGCTGATGCTCACCGGACAGATGCGCCGCGAGATCGAACGCGTCAACAAAACACCCTAGCCGCAAACACCGGCGGCATCCACGCGAGCTTCTGCAAGTTGAGAATGTGTGCGACGAACAACGCGCGTGCGTAGAACGCCCGCGACGTGCTGCCATGCCCGCGGCCTTTGGTGCGCGCCTGCACGTATTTGCCGAGATCGCCGGTTAACGATTTCACACCGTTCGTTCTAATGTGATCGCGAATCGCTTCGTAGTCGTTCTCGATCTGCTCGCGAAGCGACAGCTCATTCAAATCGAACTCGGCGGCTGAATGCAGGATCGACGAGTTGTCGTCTACGCTTTCAAAAATTCTCGCGACCACAACGAGGCTGCGCAATTTGTCGTACAGATGACTGTCCTCGAAACGGTTGGCAACCACTTCGACCGGTTCGAGCATGGTGATCGCCATCGATTCTTTGACGCGCAATTCGCCGGCGCTGGTGCGAGCGAGTGGTACAACTTTCAGCTCCCAGGTCCCAAAGTCAGGCGCTTGCAGGGAATTTTGTGGCAGACCCAAATATTGTTCGATCACCTGTCCCGCCCAGCCTTTGTTCTTGTGACCGTCTTTCCAAACGGTCACGTGATATTGATCCGCGAGCGGACGCAGATCCTTGCCCGACAACAAACGGATCTGTCTCAGAGCCTCGGCGCGCGACAGTGTGCGACTTTGAATCGTAAACATGACGAGGCGGGGTGATTTTAGTTCTTCTCTGTGTCGCCTCTGAGATCTCTGTGCCTCGGTGGTGAAAAAACTCAGCAAACACTCACCACCGAGACACAGAGAACTCAGAGGCTACACAGAGGAGTTTCAGTTTGGTCGATTACGACCGACGGGTCGGTGAACTTAAAACAGCGGCGATGCGAACGTGAGCGGTATTTAGGGTAGCGACAGTATAGAATGCGCGATTGAAATTGCTAAGGCTTGTTAGACGTTCTCGAATCCGAGAGATATGCGCGGAAATATTCCCATACCTGAAATTCCCTACAGCGAAGATCTTTGGCTGATGGTCGTCGTTACCTCCGTACGCGAAAAGCGAACTCAGCAGGGCAAGCGCTTCTGCGACGCGATCGCGCGCAACGCGACCGGAACCCTCCCGCTGAAAATTTGGGGCGAGACACTTGAAGTGTGGAAAGAGTTCAAGCCCGGACTGTGGGGACTGACGGGCCGTTTGGAAAGTTTTCAGGATCGGCCACAGTTTGTCGTCGCAGAGTTTCGCCCGATAACGATTGAACAGTATCGCGATCATCAAAACGCCGAACCGGTGCTGCCGCGAGCCTACACGATGGACATCGAGACGCTCACCCTGCCCGATTTCCGCGAGCGTGTCGGACCGCAGCTCGAGCGTCTGCAAAAGCTCGGCAACATGCGGCTTGAACAACAGCAGCGCTACCTCGAAGACATCGTGGTCGAAGAAGAGCGTTGCTATCAGCTTGGCTCGCTGAGCGCGACTTCCGGGCGAATTCTTTCGATTGCAGTGCACGAGGGACCGGTCGCCGGGATTGATTTCGGCGTCGAACAACCGGAAAGCGAGCGTGTCTTTGGCATCAATTCTGAAGGCGAAGAAGAGGACGAAAAGAAAGCGCTGCTGCAGTTTCTCGAGTACTTGAAAAACTTTGACCCCGAGACTGACGAACTGGTCGGTCATAACATTATCGGGTTTGACCTGCCGTTTATCTTTCAGCGCTGTCTGGTGCACTGCATCTCCGCCAAACCGCTGGTCGATTTAAGCGAGTATCGCGTGCGTGGAATCTTCGACACCATGCATCACTGGTGGCTGGGCGCGAAACGCAACGTCAGCCTTGACGACGTGGCTTGGGCGCTGGGCATCGAGTCGAGTAAAACCGCCGAGGTGGAAGGCAGTAAGGTTTACGACCTCTATCACGCCGGCAAGCTGGCGGCGATTCGCGAGTACAACCTCAACGACGTGCGCGTCACCCGCAAAGTTTACGAGCGCATGGTGGGCTGCTTCGGCCGGTGATCGAATGTTCGACAAGCTTCAGCTTGTCGTCTTCTGAAGCGGCGACAAACTGAAGTTTGTCGGACATTCAGCCCGCGGGCGGGCCAGTGTTTCGCGTTTGCAACACAATTTGTTAGACTCCAGTTCGCCGGTTTAATACCCATGGATAGCCAGATTTTGTCAGTCGCGATCTTCATCGCCGGCGCCCTGCTCGGGGCGGCGGCGGGCTGGTTTTTGTTGAAGACGCGTGCCAGCTCCGTTAACGCCGCGGAGCTCGCGACTCTAAAAGAACGGCTCGACGGTAAGGAAGCGGAACTCGAACGGCTGCAGCTCACCCTCAATAACGAACTAACCGAACATCGCCAGACGCGTGAGCGTGGCGTTGAATTACAGGCGGCTCTCGAAGGCGAACGGCGCGCTGCTCAGGAACGAAAAGATTCCTTCAGGCAGGCGGCCGATGAACTCTCGGAAAAATTCAAGGCGCTCTCGCGTGATGCGTTGAAAGACAACAACCAGTCGTTTCTGCAACTCGCGAACTCTACCCTGGAAAAGTTTCAGCAAACCGCGCGTGGCGATCTGGAGCTGAGGCAAAAAGCGATCGACCAGCTGGTTAAGCCGCTCAAGGAATCGCTCGAAAAAGTTGACGGCAAAATCGGCGAGATCGAAAAGCAACGCGCCGGTGCATACGCCGAGCTGCGGGAACAGGTGAAGTCCCTCGCCACCACCCAGTCGCAGCTTCAAGCGGAAACCGGGAATCTGGTAACCGCTCTGCGCGCGCCGCATGTGCGTGGGCGCTGGGGTGAAATTCAGTTGCGCCGCGTGGTCGAGCTCGCCGGCATGCTGCAGTATTGCGACTTTGACGAGCAGACGACAGTCGCCACGGACGATGGACGTATTCGTCCGGACGTCATTATTCGCCTGCCGGGGAATCGCACGATCGTCATCGACGCCAAGGTTCCGTTCGATGCGTTTTACGAATCGATCTCTACCAAAGACGATCAGATTCGCAGTGCCCGCTTGAAAGATCACGCGCGGCTCGTGCGCACGCACATCGGCTCGCTCAGTAAAAAATCCTATTGGGAATCAGTTCAGCCCACGCCGGAATTTGTGCTGTTGTTTTTGCCGGGTGAAACCTTCTACAGCGCCGCGCTGGAAATCGATCCGGGACTGATCGAAGACGGAGTCGGCAAAGGCGTAATCATTGCGACGCCGACGACCTTGATTGCTTTACTCAAGGCTGTGTCCTACGGCTGGCGCCAGGAACAGATGGCTGAGAACGCGAAGGAAGTAAGCGAACTCGGCAAGACCCTTTACGATCGCCTGCGCGTGTTCACGAACCACTTTTCTGACATCGGCAAAGGCCTCGATCGCGCGCTCGACGCCTACAACCGCGGCGTGGGCTCACTCGAAGGCCGCGTCTTGCGAACTGCCAGGAAGTTTAAAGAACGCGGTGCGCTCGCCGGCGAAGACATCGAGATTGTCGATCCCATCGATAAAGCCGCGCGCGCTCTAAGTCTTGATGAAGGCGGTTTGTTTCCTGACCTGGTGGCGGCTGCGAGTGAGGCTGACGACGAATCGATGCCGCTGCTGAGTGCGAAGCGCGCCGGCGGCAGCGAAAGCTAGAAGAGTCATCCGCAGAATACACAGATTACGCAGAGCCGGAAGCAAGCACATCACGTTAAAAAATTGCACGCGGATTTAGAATCTGTGAAGTCTGCGTAATCGGTGGAACAGTCTTGGCAAAAGAAATCTGGTTAGGCCCGCTGCTCGGCAATAATCGTTCGCGCCTCATCGAACGCTGCGCTGAGTTTGTCTCCGCCGGCAAACCCGAACGTTTCCTCTACCTCGCTGCTTCACATCCGTTGCTCGAGCTGGTTACGCAGGGCGTGCTAGATGGCGCTCATAACGCCGGCGTATGGGGCGAACTTCCCGTCTATCTGTTTCGCGGTTTGGTCAGACGGCTATTGTCCTCGGCTGTCGACGAATCCGGTGGCAAATTGCCATTGCGAGTTCCCATCGATCAGGAAGAGCTCCCCCTCAAGCG
>JBKPNP010000872.1:0-1925 GCA_046732775.1 Acidobacteriota bacterium | reverse complement strand
GTTGTCTGAAGTGGCGTAGTCAACGGTGACCGCCTGGCTGGTGTCGCCGATGCGGTTCACGGAGATGACCGTCTGGCCCGCGTTTTCGTCGTTGACGAAATTGGCCGAAGGGAATTTCAAGTAACCGCCCACCGGGTCATCATTCTGAATCGTTCCGAGGCCTTGCGAGTCGGCGAGGGTAGCGTTAACGGGTACCGACAAGTTAACAAAGTAAGTCTCGTCGGTTTCAAAATTCAGGTCGCCATTAATGGTGACGCTGATTGTCTTGCTTGTATCGCCGGGCGCGAAAGTTAAGGTGCCGGAGGTCGACTGATAATCCAAACCTGACACGGCGCTGTTGTTGACGGTGGCGTAGTTAATGCTCACCTGCAGGTGGCTTGACGGCGAAAGCGTTACGGTGAAGCTGGCCGTCTTCGTGCCGCTTTCGCCTTCGGCAATCGAGACATCGTCTATCGAAAGCGATGGCGGCTGGTTAATCGTCTGCGAGAAAGGAAGAGAGACGCTGCCAAGGAAATTTGTGTCGCCGCTGTACTCAGCAGAAAACGAATGCGTGCCAGCGCCGAGTGTTGAGGAGCTAAATTGAGCCGTGCAGGTGTGACCCACGCCGGCAACACAGGTTGCCGGGCTACCAAATAAGTTTGGCCCATCACGGAACTGCAACGTGCCGGTTGGCACGCCGCCGGTGCTGGTGACGGTAGCAGTAAAGGTTACATTCTCGCCGAGGTCGGACGGGTTAACCGACGAAGTCAGGGTTGTAGACGTGCTGCCCTTCTGATTCGTAAGTGAGAAGGAAGTGCTGGTTGAGCTGCCGTTGATCGCGGCACTAACGTTGTAACTGCCGGCGAAGGTGTTAGCGGTAAATTCAGGAGTCGTCGCTGTTCCGAGACTCGAAATCGTGACCGTAGCGGTCGTGCTGCAGCCGGAGAAGGTGCCGCTGGCGCCGCTGGTGGGCGCCGAGAATAAGACCAAACCACCGGCAACCGGCTCACCGAAAGCGCTGCTGACGGTAGCAACTAACGGCGAGGGGAAAGATAGGTTCACCGGCGTCGACTGACCCGAGCCGCTGGTTGCAGCGATCGTAAACCCGCGCGATTCAAACGCGCCGATGTCGACTGTCGCATTGACGATCCGCGCAAAGCCTCGTTGGTCTGTGCTGAAGCCGCTGGCGTTCGCATTGCTGCCAGCATCAATAGCTGCACTGCCAGGCAGCAGCGCGCAGGTTTGCGTCGGTCCCCCGTTGTTGGCCAGCGCGCCGACTCTGGCGTCCGCGCCAACCTGATTGCCGTTCACTCCGTTAGTTAACCCGCCGGACCCGCCGTTACCAATTAGATTGAACGAACTGCTCGGGTCTACATTTCCGGAGATGTCGCTTGGAGTAGCTCCGTTCAATACATTGCCGGCGACGATTGTGTTCGCAAGTTTTACTGAACCGTCGCAGCCGGGGCACGAAGAAAGAAAAGTTGAAATGCCACCGGCCGTCCCGGCAGCGCCGCCGCTGCCATTGTTCACGATTGTGCTGTTGTTCAGCCTGACGGAAGCTATGGTCGGGATCGAGGTGTTATTGAATACCGCGGCATTGTAAACGCCGCCACTGCCGCTGAGATTGGTGTTGTTCGCGATAGTACTGTTATTGACTGTCACTATCGCGGTGCCCCCGGTGCCGACACCGTTGGCGATCCCCGCCGAACTGCCGGCGAGGTCAACATTGTTTCCAGAAATCGTGCTGTTATTAATGGTGACAGTTGCCGGACTAACTTCGGCTCCGATCGTGATGATGTTGTTGATAGCAACGCCGGTGTTGCCGGATATCGTGGTGCGGTTAATGGTTACGCTGGCCGGGTTGGCAGCAGGATTACTTTGCGGGACAGAATTCGCCACGCCGCCGCTGGCATTGGCAGTAATCAAACTATCGTTAATTTCGAGCG
>JBKPNP010000871.1:0-7776 GCA_046732775.1 Acidobacteriota bacterium | reverse complement strand
TAGCGACGTCTCTCGCCGCGGTCGCGCAAACGTTACCCCTTCCGCAAAACTCGCCGACGCCAGTTGCCAATCCGTCTCTGCCTCTTCAACAGAATCCGCTCAACGAAACACCGCCAACTGTCTACGGTCTGCAAGGCGTTTTGATCGAGACGCTCGACAATAGGGTTGTTGCAGCGCAATCCGTCGATCAAGCCTTTAATCCGGCGTCTGCCGTTAAGCTTGCGACCGCGCTCGTAGCCCTGCGTACGTTTGGCCCTGATCACCGTTTCAGTACCGGTTTCTGGACAGATGGCACTCTTGATAAAGCCACCGGTCAACTTGTCGGCAACCTTTACGTCACCGGGCGCGATCCGTCGTTTCACCATGAACACGGCGTGATGATTGCGCGAGAGCTGAACAACCTGGGGATTCGTACTGTGACTGGCAATCTGGTTGTGTCTCCGAGTTTCACAATGAATTTTAGTTGGTCGGCGCGAGGGTCAGGCGGCGTGCTTTACGACACGCTCGACTCGAGCTTGCGCAGCAGCGAAGCGTTGCGCGCCTGGACGTATGAGCGAACGGCGCTTGCTGACTTTGCGAGTCTACGAACCGTACCCAGTGTGGCGGTGATGGGCGAAGTCAGCGTCGGCCCGGCGGCGCCGGGAGCAAAGCTTTTGCTTACTCATAAGTCAAGCAAACTGCGTGACGTGCTGAAGGTTTTGCTTTGCTACTCGAACAACTTCATGGCCGAACGCATAGGCGATAGCCTAGGCGGCAGGGAAACCGTGATGCGCCAGTTAACTACTTCCCTCGCCATCGCGCCGGAAGAGCTTCAACTCGCTACGCTGAGCGGCCTCGGCGTAAATCGCGTGACGCCACGCGCGATGATGAAGGTGTTCAGAGCACTTCGAAGCGAACTTCAGAAATACCGGCTGACGCCGTCAGACATCATGCCAGTTGCGGGAATCGATCCCGGAACTCTTGAAGAGCGGTTCACCGGCCCGGCCTGGCAAGGTAGCGTCATTGCAAAAACGGGTACGCTTACGCGGACGGATGGCGGCGCCAGTTCGCTCGTTGGACAGATGAGAACTCGCAATGGTGAGACTCTCCTGTTTGTGATCATGAACCAACGCGGGAGCGTTTTGCGCTTTCGTTCCAATCAGGATTATCTCGTGATGCAGGTTCAGAATAGTCGTGGCGGCCCGAAGGCATTCGATTACAAACCGCTTCCCCTGACAATGCGTCTATCAGACACGGAAAGCGTGTCGGCGAACGAAGAGCTCGGACCGGGACAGCAGGCGCACCCGAATTCTCCTTAATCAATTCTGCTCACAGCTAAAGACAAATGCGCCCCGTCAATCGTGATGACTGACGGGGCGCTTCACCGTCCGGCCAGATGCGCGGCTGTGCGGTGCCCTTGCACCCGGCGGACGATCTTGTTGGTTAACTAATTGGGCATTCGTAACAGCATCCGAACCCCTTATCCCTAAACTTCGAAAGCCAACCTCGTTCCTATTGATCTGGTCCGTTCTACATGCGAGTCACATTGCCTCCACCGGCGCTTTGTACGTCGCTTGAGAGGAAGTGCCCTTCCACCGCCGTAACCTTAAGTAACGAATCGTCGCTGAATTTTGAGGACGAATGTCTGAAAGCCTCGCGTTCAATTGAAGTTTGTAGCTGGCATGCATGTTGCCGAAGCGGCACGAGCGCGGTCTCTGTTGGCGCAGACCAACAGCAAGGAAGGGAGTCAGATAGTGTCGAACAATCTATCTCGAGTGCAGATGTCGAAAAGTGAAGCTGGTTTCAGTCTGCTGCAGCTGCTTTTGGTAATGGGCATTGTCGGCGTCATTTCGGCCTTTGCGCTCATGAGAATTCAATCCAGCACCCAGGCTTTGAACCTTCAAAACTCAGTTCGACAACTTGCCGGCCACATTGAGAAGGCCCGCCTGGACGCGGTTAGACGTCACGGCACTTCGTCAGTGATCTTTGCCAGCAACAATGCCTACGACGTAACCATGGATTTCGACGGCACCGGTACAACTTATACCCGCCGCTACACCTTACAGGGCGATATTGCTATCCCGACCGGCTCGCCTCTCCCATCGATTTCGTTTAATTGGCGTGGCCGAACATCAGCGTGCACCAATACTTTTGCGTTTCAGAATTCGACGGGCGGTCTGCAGTCATGGGTTGACGTTTCGGACGCCGGCGATGTCACCGTGAACAGCGACGTCGACGTGCTGCCGGCAGTTAGTTATGCGACTGTCAGCACTTCTTCGGGAGTCGCCTCCAGCACTGTGGTGACTGGAACGGGTGCACACAACAATGCGCTCGACTGCGATTCCACGTCGAGTGGCGCGGCCGGACCACCAGTCACCGGCAACGGTTCCGGCGGTTGCAAGTTGATAGTTAATCCCTCCTCGCTTTCGATCAAGAAAAATGGCGGTAACACAGGTACGGTTGTTTTAACCTCAAACACAGCGGGAACGCTTACCACCTCGTCGCCCGTCAACATCAGAATCACACCAGGCACACAGTCGATTACCGCGAACGGCTCAGCGTCTTTTTCGATCAGTTCACTGAACACAACGCGCGGCACCTTCGCCTTGAATTTCACCACCTCGTGCACCACGGTCACCTCTTTGGTGAAGGTGACGAACTAAAGGAAGCGTGATGAATTCTGTTAATTCAAAAACCAAATCGACAGCCGTCGCGGATCATCGAGGCTTCACTCTGCTCGAAACGACTATTGCGCTCGTGGTCATGATGGTGATGGGTTTGGCCGTGGTCTCGATGTTCGTTTACGCCATTGGCTACAACGCGGGCGCAAATGATCGCGCGCTTGGTCTCGCCATCGCGCAGCAGCGAATGGAACGTTTGCGCAAGACGCCGTTTACGGACGCAGCGCTAAATCCGGGAACGGTTAGTGAAACAGTAACCAACAGCAGTCGCAGCTACACAGTGTCGACCACTGTTTGCAATACCGCTGACTGTGGCGGCAGTGCAACCTCGAAAGTAATCACGATTCAGGTTGCGCCGAGCGCCTCAGGCAGCCAGTGGTCACGAACCGCTGCCACAATTACCAGCCGCCGCTCAGCGCCGTCGGTCGGCGATTACCTGCCTTAACCTGCTCAACACCAAAGGTCCCCGGAATGCTTAAGCAACAAACATCACGCACAGAGCTAGCTGGCTTTTCGATTTTCGAATTGATTGCAGCAATGGCAATCACTCTCGCTATGTTGCTCGTTGCCAGCGGCGTCCTGGCCAGCGCCTTCAAGATCCGCACCCGGGAAAACCAGAAGACCGAAGCGCTTTCCGACGCACAACGTGGTCTCAATTTGATTACCCGCGAAGTTGCGAATTCCGGTTACGGCCTCACCGATAACGGTATCGTCAGCGCCGATTCCACTTCTACGTCGATTCGAGTCCGCGCAAATCTAAATGCCTCGGAAGGTGAGACGACCAGCAATACTGCTTCTGATAAAGATGAAGACGTTAAGTTCATGCTGTATACGGACAGCGGCAGCAGTTACATCGTTAGACTTGACGTTAACGTTTCTGCTCAGGAGATGGTGCTCGCCAACCGCGTCGACGCCCTAAACATCCGCTACTACCGCGACAAGGTCACCTACACGACCGCCAACTGCGACATCACGAACGTCGTCGACTCAGCAGGCAACGCCGTGAATGAAGTGACTTCGAAAAGTGAAGCGACTTACATCGTGATCGCTGTATGCGTCACTCTTCCTGCTGTCGGCGTCTCAGGCTCGCCGGGTTATCAGCCGGCCTCACGCGTACAGTTGGTATCAGACGCAAATCTCCGCAACTCCGATTTGATCAATTACTAATTCTGCAGTCTTACGTGAGGTCATTCATGACAGCGACGGATTCAAGAACTAAACGAAAGAGTGAACGCGGCGCGGCGTTGGTGACGATGCTCCTGGTCAGCCTGCTCATCCTGGCAGCGGGCGGCACGTTGGTGGTCACCACTTCAATGTCGGCCACAAATTCGGTGGATGCTACTTCTGAAATCCAGGCCTATTACGCTGCCGAAGCCGGCAACCAGGCGGTACTGAATATTTTCCGAGGGAATGTTGCGCCGAATCCGGCGTTGGCGACTAATCCATCCGGTGGCATCGCGTCCGAAAACAAGATCTCTTTTCGTAGAGCAGTGACAGTTTCAACCTCGAACGTTTCCGGCGATACAAACGCGGCCCATCTTTCACGATGGATGACCTACGACACCAATTTCAATCCAGCTCGGGTCACCTTAAGTGCCGGCTACACAGCCATGAACGGAATGGCGTACAGCGCGACGGTTACCGATCCGGACAACTCGGCGGTCGTAACTTTTTCGACCTCCGGCGTTTTTGAAAATAACACCGCGACCAAACAATTCACCTCCGGCGGTGACAAGGCAACGCTGCGATATGATCCACAAGCCAGCACCACCATCACCGATTCCGGCGCGAGCACCTTTGGCAAAATCACCGTTACAGATATCAAGAATGGCGGTTATACGCTTAGCAATGAGCCGTTCAAGTTGACGATTACCCAAACCGCTCCCTGGGCTGCCACTTACACAATCAGTTGCACGCTCTCGGGAACGATAACCAGCACAACGACCAGTTTCGTTACCATCAACTTCCCCACCACCTCGAACAACCTGCTCGGCACGCTGTACCAACGTACCGCAGCCAGCATTAACACTAACGGGACCACACTTATCCCGGTCGCAATCACAGCACCTGATCCGAATCGGTTAACCGTGAACACAACCGGCTATGGCCCACGCAACGCGCAAAAGCGGATGCGCATGCTGCTCAGCAGATACGCTTTCGACATCGTTGTTCCGAGTGCCATCACTATCCGCAGCGCTGACGACAATTCCCAGTTAACTTTCAACGCCGGAAACAGCGTCCGCTACATTTACAACGGTAACGATCATGCCGGCGGTAGCAACCTGTCCGCGTTTGCCGTGACCGGGTCGGTCGACAAGACTTACCTGGATGGACTTACCCTTCCCTCGGGCCAGGTATTTGGCAGCCCAAGCGGCGTCACGAAAGTCGATGTTTCGAGTTTACCCACCTGGTTGCAAACGGCCCCCGCAGCGCGTTCTTTTGTGATTGAAATGCGCACGCGTGCCCAAAACGAGTACCGCTATTTTACGACCGCGTCGCCTCCGAGCAGTTTCGGCAGTATTTCAAAACCGATATTCACTTTTGTCGATGGCGACGTCGATCTTCCACCGGCGGGGGGCGCGGGACTATTGATCGTCACCGGCACCTTCACGATGGACGGCTCGTCTGATTTTAAAGGACTGGTTCTCGTGTTGGGCGGCGGTCAACTTAATCGCAACGGCGGCGGCAATGGGGATAGCTGGGGCGCCGTCATGGTCGGACGTTTTGGTAGCAGTGGCGATTTTCTGCCACCAACATTCAGTAGCAATGGCAGTGGTACCTCAACCATTCAATACGATTCAGATTGGGTGCGTAAGGCGCTTGCTTCCAGCGGTCCGCGAGTAATGGCAACCGGAGAGTTCTAAACCTTTTTGCAGGCTACGCCGATGATGCTACACAAGAAAATTCTGGAAAAGCTGAAAGTTCTCCCCGCAGCTGAACAGGATGACGACAACTGTCATTACGAATCGGGACTGGAATTGACACGCCAGGCTCGGCACGATGAAGCGTTGGCGGAATTCAGGCGCGCACTAAAGTCAGGCGAGCGTGTCGCTGAAACCCATTTGGCTGTCGGTTTGATTTACGAACGCCTCGGCCAATACGACAACGCTATTCGCTCGTTTGCGGACGCGGTGAGAGCCGACAACCAGTTAGTTGAAGCCTACATGAGACTGGGTCTTGCCTACGATCGCTTGGGTCAATTTTTGAAGGCCATCGGCATGCACTTAAAGGCCATCCGCTTGCAGCCCGAAGACATTGAACTCCGCAAGAACCTGGCCCGCGCCTACTTCAACGTGGGTAGCTATGCCGAAGCCATCAAGGCCTACGAACAAGCGCTGCAAATCGATCCCGAGGATCCGGACGCCCATTACGGCCTGGGGCTCGTCTATCTGGATTTGGAAGATCGAAACTCGGCGTTGGAACAACAAAAGTTAATTAACAAAATAACGGACTCAGCTCTCGCAGAACAGCTGATGGATGAAATTGATCGGCAATCCTTGCACAGTCCCAAGCCGGCGCCTAAACAGGCGGACGAGTCGGGTGACCCCTGGGACAAGCTTCCCGCCGGATACTAAATTTATGAAAGCCCCACTCACCTCAACAAAACTCAGCCGCGAAGCGGGCGTTTCCGTAGTTGAACTATTGATCGTCGTCTCAATGATCGCGGTGTTTTCGGGTTTCGCGTTCATGAAAATCGTGCGTGCCCGACAACTGATGATTCGCGCAAACTCCGCGCAGGAACTTGCCGGCTACATCGAAAAAGCTCGCCTCGACTCAATCCGCCGCCGTCCCTCGCTCGTTTCTGAGATGGCCCAGGTTCAAATCGTCAACGCAACTTTTTATTCGGTAACGATTGACGCTGATGGGAATGGCACACTCGACTCTCCGCGAGTGATAAGGTTGCCGTCAGACACAGATATCCAATTCACCGGCACTTTTCCGCGAACTATTTATTTCAACTGGCGAGGTCGTACAGTTGATAGCTCAAACGCTATTACCACTCCTGTGGCCATCACGCTCTCGAGCGCCACTTACGGTTCGACCGTGATTAATATGAGCGACAACGGCCAATCGTCAATCGGCACGACAATCAGCAGCAGTCCGGTAAGCAACTCCAATCCTCCTGCGCCGACTTTTCGAGACAACACCCAGCTTCCATGAACCACCGATCTAAACACTTGAGAGGCGACACGCCGAAGATTGGCCGCGCGTGGATCCGGCCGGACCTTCCGACGAAGCGTGCGGCGGGTGAACAGGGGTTCACCCTTCTGGAGGCGGTGATAGCACTCCTTCTAATGACCGTGATTGCCCTTGGCTCAGCTAGCCTGTTTTCTTATTCGATCTATAACAACTCCGGCGCCAGTAATCGCGCTACCAGCATTGCAATTGCACAAGAAGCGCTGGAGCTATTGCGAAGCGCGCAGTTCAATTCGACAACCACGGCTGCCACCCTCGCCGGGGGCACCACCACGCAAACCGGCATCCTTCGCAGCGGCCGTTTATTCGATCTTACTAAAACGATCGATGACGATCCCTTCACGAATGGTAACCAGGTTAACGCCGCCTCAAATTTCAAGACAATCACCATCACCGTTGCACCTCAGCTTACCGGTAGAGGTTGGGCGCGCGGCGCCGGTGGAACCATCACGCTCACAACCCAACGTTCCCGAACGGATCATTAAGCGAAAGCAATGACGCGAACGAATCACAGCAAATGTCAGCGGCCCGGTAACGCCGGATTCTCTCTGCTCGAGCTACTGATCGCGATGACAATCACTCTTGCAGTCATGGTCGCTGCCAGCACCTTGCTGGCCTCGTCACTTCGTACTCGCACACGCGAAAACCTTCGCTCGGAGGCGCTCGCTGCCGCCCAGCGGTCGTTAGCGATGATGTCGCGGGAAATTGGAAATTCCGGTTACGGATTAACTACCAACGGAATTATCGCGGCAGACTCGAGCGCCACTTCCATCCGCGTGCGCGCAAATCTGAATAACGATTCCGACTTGAACGACGTGGATGAAGACGTCCGCTTCGTTTACCAGGCCGCCAACACCGAGATTGTTCGTTACGACAATTCCACTGCGGCGAGTGCGCGCTCCGTGCTTGGCACCAACAT
>JBKPNP010000870.1:0-3241 GCA_046732775.1 Acidobacteriota bacterium | reverse complement strand
CCGCAAAGTTCAGATGGCCTCGACTCGTGTCGACGTCGGCGCCGAGATTAAGGAATACGAGGACCGCACTGAACGCCAAATCAAGATTCTCTCGGACATCTACGAAGAGAAGATCGCCAAGCTGCGCCAGGGTGATGAACTCGCTCCCGGCGTAATCAAGATGGTCAAAGTCTTCATCGCCATGAAGCGCAAGCTTTCAGTCGGCGACAAGATGGCCGGGCGCCACGGTAACAAGGGTGTCATCGCTCGGATTCTTCCGGAAGAGGACATGCCGTACTTGCCTGACGGTACTCCGGTCGAGATTGTTCTCAATCCGCTCGGCGTGCCTTCGCGCATGAACGTCGGTCAGATTCTGGAGACGCACCTTGGTTGGGCGGCGCGCGTGCTCGGCGTCCACTTTGCGACTCCCGTATTCGACGGAGCAACCGAAGCCGAGATCAAGGACAAGCTCAAACTGGCGGGCAATCGCGCCACCGAGCTGGGCTTGCCGGAAATCATAAACGAATCAGGCAAGGCGATTCTTTACGACGGACTATCGGGCGATCCGTTCGAACAGAAAGTAACCGTCGGCTACATTTACATGCTGAAGCTGTCGCACCTCGTTGACGACAAGATTCACGCGCGTTCGATTGGGCCGTACAGCCTGATCACGCAGCAGCCGCTTGGTGGTAAAGCGCAGTTCGGCGGCCAGCGTTTTGGAGAGATGGAAGTTTGGGCGCTCGAAGCTTATGGCGCGGCCCACATTCTTCAGGAGTTGTTGACTGCGAAATCGGACGACGTCGCTGGTCGCTCCAAGATTTATGAAGCGATCGTTAAGGGCGAAGCTGATTTCGATCCGGGATTGCCGGAGTCGTTCAACGTACTCGTGCGAGAGCTGCAGTCGCTCTGCCTTGACGTCGAACTCATCAACAAGAAAGTGCCGGGCGCGAATGGCGACGGTACTGAAGAAAGTGTCGGCGAGGCGCTGATCACGAGCGCGGCCGAATAGATTTCCGATTGCCGATTGCCAATTGCCGATTGGATTCCGGCGGTCGACTCAGTTCTTTGTTCATCTAGTAATAAACCGACGCGAGCGCCAATCGGCAATTGGCAATCGGCATTCGGCAATGGAGAAAAACGTGTTTCGATTTCAACAAGAGAAGACGCAATTAGCTCCTGACTTTGAGGCAATCAGAATCTCGCTGGCTTCGCCGGACAAAATCCGGCAGTGGTCGCATGGCGAGGTGACAAAGCCGGAGACGATCAACTACCGCACCTTCAAGCCCGAGCGTGACGGACTGTTCTGCGCGCGCATCTTCGGACCGGTAGCAGATTGGGAATGTCTCTGCGGCAAGTACAAGCGCATGAAGCACCGCGGCGTGATCTGCGACAAATGCGGTGTCGAGGTGACGCAGGCAAAAGTGCGTCGCGAGCGTTTGGGTCACATCGATCTGGCGAGCCCGTGTTCGCACGTCTGGTTCTTCAAGGGACTGCCGTCGCGTATCGGCCACCTGCTTGATATTCCTTTGCGCGAGCTGGAGAAGGTTCTCTATTTCGAGTCGTACATCGTGATCGATCCCGGCGACGTTCCCGGTATCAAAGAGCGCGAGCTGCTTTCAGACGAACGCTATCGCGAGCTGGTGCGTGATTTTCCCGCCGCCTTCGTAGCCAAGATGGGCGCCGAAGCAATCAAAGAATTGCTCTCGATGGTGAAGGTTGAAGAGCTTTCGATTGAGTTGCGCAAACGCATGCGCGAAGAAACTTCGCAGCAGAAGAAACTGAAGTATTCGAAGCGCCTGAAAGTTGCAACCAGTTTCCTCAAGTCAGGCAATCGCCCGGAGTGGATGATTCTTGACGTTATCCCGGTTATTCCACCGGAGCTGCGACCGCTGGTGCCGCTCGATGGCGGACGGTTTGCCACGTCGGATTTGAACGACCTTTATCGCCGCGTTATCAACCGCAACAACCGCCTGAAGAAGCTGATGGAACTGCGTGCTCCTGAAGTAATCGTGCGTAACGAAAAGCGCATGCTTCAGGAAGCGGTGGACGCGTTGTTCGACAACGGCCGCCGCGGACGCGTGTTGCGCGGTGTGAACAATCGCCCGCTCAAGTCTCTGAGCGGCACGCTCAAAGGCAAACAGGGACGCTTCCGTCAAAATCTGCTCGGCAAGCGCGTCGACTACTCAGGACGTTCGGTGATCGTGGTCGGTCCCGAATTGAAACTGCATCAGTGCGGTTTGCCGAAGAAGATGGCGCTCGAGCTCTTCAAGCCGTTCATTTATAACCAACTCGAAAAGCAGGGCCACGCAGCGACCATCAAGCAGGCGCGTGAAATGGTTGAGCGCCAGGAGCCGGTCGTTTGGGACATTCTCGAGGAAGTGATTCGCGAGCACCCCGTGCTTTTGAACCGCGCGCCAACGCTGCACCGTCTGGGTATCCAGGCGTTTGAGCCGGTGCTGGTTGAAGGTAAGGCGATCAAGATTCACCCGCTGGTCTGCACCGCGTTCAACGCAGACTTCGACGGCGACCAGATGGCCGTCCACATTCCACTGTCGCCCGAAGCGCAGATTGAAGCGGCCGTGCTGATGCTTTCGAGCAACAACATTCTGAGCCCGGCGAGCGGTCAGCCAATCGCGGTGCCCTCGCAGGACATCGTGCTCGGGATTTACTACCTGACACGCGACAAGCCCGGTGCGAAGGGTGAAGGCCGCGTCTTCGCATCGCTCGAAGAAGTGCTGCTGGCTCTCGACGCCAGAGAAGTAACCACGCAAACGCCAATCAAACTGCGCATTCAGGGCGACCTGATCGACCTGACACAGGAACACGATCCGCAGGACATCCTGCGCGCCGCGGTGCAGGAAGACGTGCGCCGTGTAATCGACACCACCGTCGGTCGGGTGATTTTCAACGACTCAATCCCGCCTGGCCTGCCGTTCTTCAACGGCACGCTCAAGAAAAAGGGACTGCAGTCGCTGGTTAACTATTCGCACATTCGTCTCGGTCACGAGATGACTGTGAAGATGCTCGACGATCTCAAGAACCTCGGCTTCCTGTATGCGACCAAGGCCGGCATCTCGATTGGCATCGACGACCTGGTCACTCCGGACGCCAAGAAGCCGTTGGTTAACAAAGCCGAAGCAGACGTGATCGCGGTCGAACAGCAGTACCTCGACGGCGTGATCACCTCCGGCGAACGTTACAACAAGGTCATCGCGATCTGGTCTGAAGTCACTGACAAAGTCGCGAAAGAAATGTTCAAGGC
>JBKPNP010000869.1:0-1454 GCA_046732775.1 Acidobacteriota bacterium | reverse complement strand
GGCATGGACTCGATGCACGTCCATTGGCAGGAGTGGGGGTTCCCCGGCTCTGACATGCTTCACCTGCACTCGACGCCGCTGCAATTAGCATTTGACCGCGGGCTGCCGGCGCTCGCCTTCTGGCTTTGGATTATGTGGATCTTTTGGCGGACGGCGGCGCGCGGTGAGAAAGCACAACGCGATTCGAGCGATACAAACCGTTACGGCCTCTTGCTTGGGGCTACCGGCGCCCTGGCTGGATTCTTTGCGAGTTCCCTCGTCAACTACAACTTCGGCGACGGCGAGGTCGCCCTGGTGTTTTGGTGGTTAATGGGAATCGTCGTGGTGTTGACGATTACTAAACGAGATGAAATGGTTATTGAAAGTGCGCTATGACTGCTAACACTAAATCTACCCGTCACCGATTGCTGGCTATTTGTTTGGTCTTCTTTGCGGCTGCGTTTATCGCTGCGCCACGGAGTTTAGTCGCGGCCAAGGCCGCTAAGCACACCGCACAGCGAGCGACGCAAAAGAAGCCGTTGCGCAAGCCGGACGTTATCTACTATCCAACACCTCCGGAAACGGTGACCGAAATGTTGCGCATGGCGCAGGTCAAAAAGGGCGACGTGCTTTACGACCTGGGCAGCGGTGACGGCCGCATTCCCATTGCCGCCGCCAAAGAATTTGGCATCCGTGCGGTCGGAATTGAAATTGACCCGAAGCTCGTAAAAGAAGCTGAGAACAACGCGCGCGCGGCCGGCGTTTCTAATCTGGTGAGCTTTCGCAACGAAGACATGTTTCGCATCGACGTTCGCGAAGCGACGATCGTCACTCTCTACTTATCTGAGAAGTTAAATGTGTTACTACGGCCAAAGCTGTTGAGTGAGCTGCGGCCGGGCTCGCGAATTCTGTCGCACGATTTTCGGATGGGAGATTGGAAGCCGGAACAAACCGTTCGCGTTCGCTGGGGCAAACTCTATCGCACCGTCTACCTGTGGACAGTTCCGAAAAAACCGGCCGGCCGCAGTCGTCGTTAAAACGTTTTCAAATGACGTCGGCAAAATTGCGGCGGGTCTTCGCAAACCACCAGTAGCCAACCAAAAACACGATCGCCGCGAGGATCGCGAAATAGGCGAGGCTGGGCCAGTCGGGTGCGAGGCCTTCGAGGAAAATGCGGCGGTAGCTGCGCACGAGGGCGGTGAACGGATTCGCGTTGATAAACGGACGGTAGCGCTCTGGCACAATTGTTTCCGGATAGATAATCGGCGTCAGATACATCCAGGCCATCAACACGAGAGTTATTCCCTGCGCGATGTCGCGCAGGAACACGCCGAGTGATGCGACCAGCCAGGCGACGCCGAGAGTGAAAATCAGTTGCGGTATCAGAAGCGCCGGCAGCCAAAGAATTGAAGCGTGCAGTTCGTGCCGGATCACAATGCAGGCGACCAACAAAGCGAGGGTACCGAACATTTGAT
>JBKPNP010000868.1:0-3378 GCA_046732775.1 Acidobacteriota bacterium | reverse complement strand
AACAACGCTGCTGTCTTCGTAAAAGTAAACGTGTTTTGGATAAGTTTCCCGGTCTTGATTCCGCGCGTGTTGATGGCGGTGAGCAAAAGAATCATGACCACGGCCAGCAGTTGCTGTGTTGAAAGGCTGATCGCATAGCCGCCGAATCCGCGAGGCGCGATGAGGTAGTTGTCAGCTGAAACTGCGTTTGTTAAGACGCCGGTGAAGTTTGCGAACGCGACGGCGACTGCCGCGATGGTTCCGGTCTGAATGATCAAAAACAACGACCAGCCAAACAGAAAACCGATCGACGGGCCGTAAGCTTCGCGCAGGAACACATATTGACCGCCGGCACGTGGCCACATCGCCGCGAGCTCCGCGCAACACAATGCACCTGTGATCGTCAGTACGCCGGCCAGCGCCCAGGCGACGAGGAGCCAGCCAGGTGAACCAACTAACCGCGCAGACTCTGCCGAGGTGATAAAGATCCCGGAGCCAATCATCGAACCGACAACGATCATGCTCGCGTCGAGCAGACCGAAGCCGCGGACTAGTTTGGGAGGAGCGCTACTCGTCTCCTGGTTCATATGCGGGTGAGGATATGATGTCTACAGGCGCAACTGTCAAGCAATCTTTTGCGCGAAGGTAGCTCGAAGAACGAGCATCTCTTTGATGAAAATACCGTTAACGCTGTTATCTTTGAAGTGTACTCTTACAATTTCGTCAGGAGATGTTCCGATAAGAAAATTCATTGCCCTCAACAGCGGATAGTCGGTTCTTACCAATTTGATTTCACCAATAGTTAGCGACTTAAGATCAGATCTATTCAGGACTTTGGCAACGATCTGGTAAGCATGCGATTCTTCTTTTGGGAGCAGCGCGTCAAAGGTTGGCCCAGCCAGCATTAGTCGCCATTCGGCTGCATCGTAAAAATAATACCAAACGACTACAGACGGTTTAGCTCCATGGTCATCAAGACTTTTGACCAAAGCGATGGAATCCGCTATTTGACTCTCTACCAGTGTTTCTTCACCCATTGAAAAACTCCATGCTGAGGGTGTCCGATGGCCTCGATTAAACTACCAGCGGAAATACTATCCCATAGCAAATACCGGCTAGACTCCGTCCATTTACTTGCGATACCCCAGGCGGCTGCGAGTTGAGGATCAATTTTCGACTCCGCGCTAAAGGGAGGCTGAAGTCCAGGGGTGCCAAGTAATCTCTCGAGGCTGTGCGTATAAACCTCATTTACAAAGGCCTTGTCGGGTATTGTATTTGGCTGAAAAGCCTTCGCGACGCATGCCTTAAGCGCTAGTTCCACAGCATAACCTGCGAGGTAATAAGCCGACGACGAACGTCCTCTTTCGAGAAGCAAAATCGCATCTTGCAATCGCGTTTCGGCGAGCGCCTCGAGGTCGGCTTTAGTTAGCACGGTCGAGATACATAAACGCTCGACATCCTGAAGTCAAGACGACGCATGTTTAGTGGGAATGGAGTTATATGCAAGACTTCTATCTAGGCCGCTCCGAAAACCGTCTGCTTGACACTACGGAAAACGGTCAATAGTCTTGCCGGTTTGGATTTACCACTATTTCCGCATTGATATGGATCGGGAAAACAAATCAGATGGTTAAGGAACAAATACTTGGAGCGGTAAAAGCGAAGCGCGCGCACATCGGCGTGGTTGGGCTCGGTTATGTGGGATTACCGTTGCTCGTAGAATTTGCCAACAACGGTTTTCAGGCGACTGGATTTGAAGTTGACGAGCGGAAAGCGGCGCAGATTAATGCCGGCGACTCTTATATCGGTGACGTCGAATCAGCAACCTTAAAAAAATTAGTCCGAAGCGAGCGGCTGCGCGCAACTACTGATTTTGCAAACCTCAAAGACTGTGATGCGGTCATCATTTGTGTTCCCACGCCGCTGCGAAAAACGAAAGAGCCCGACGTTTCTTACATCCTCGCTGCTGCGGAAGAGATCAAGAAATATTTGCACGCCGGACAACTGATCATTCTTGAGTCGACTACTTATCCAGGCACGACTGATGAAGTGCTGCTGCCGATGCTGGAAGAGACAGGGTTGAAACTCGATCAGGATTTCCTGCTGGCGTTTTCGCCAGAGCGCGTCGACCCCGGTAACCCTGAGTTTCAGACTCACAATATTCCGAAGGTCGTTGGCGGCGTTACGCAGGATTCGACCGAAGCCGCGGCATACCTTTACTCACAAATCGTTAAAGACGTTCATGCCGTAAGTTCTGCGCGTGTGGCTGAAACTGCGAAGCTGCTCGAGAACACTTTTCGCGCCGTGAACATCGGCATGGCAAACGAGATGGCGCGGCTCTGTTATGCGCTGAACATTGACACCTGGGAAGTGATTCGCGCGGCGGCGACTAAGCCCTTTGGCTTCATGCCGTTTTATCCCGGGCCCGGAATTGGCGGTCATTGCATCCCGCTTGATCCGCATTACCTGTCGTGGAAAGCGCGCCAACACGGTTTCGATTCGCGCTTCATCGGTTTAGCCGAGGAAGTCAATTCGCGTATGCCCGAGCATGTGGTGCAATTAATTGCCGACGGTCTTAACGACGAACAAAAGGCGATGAACGGCTCGCGCATTTTGCTGCTCGGCGTTGCCTACAAAAAAGACATTGACGACGTGCGCGAGAGTCCCGCCCTCTCGATCATCGATCGCCTGCGAGCGAAAGGCGCGGACGTCCGCTATCACGATCCCTTTGTGAAGGCCGTTCACTTCGACGACTCGCATACCGAAGGCGGCGGCGAGCCGCTGGATTCGGTGACCTTGACTGACGACGAACTACGCAACAGCGATTGCATCGTCATCGTAACCGATCACAGCGACACCGACTATAAACGCGTCTGCGAACTTGGCTCGTTGATTGTCGACACGCGCAACGCGCTCAACGGCGACGTGCGACGTGATAGCACGGCCCGGATCATCCGCCTCTAAATAGTGTCGAATTCCGAGTTTCGAGTCTCGAGTTATAGAACGTCCTCGAACTCGGAACTCGAATCTCGGTACTCGAAACATGATCAAAGTCCTTAACGTTGTCGGAGCGCGGCCGAACTTCATGAAGGTCGCGCCAATTGTTGCCGAGTTGAAGCGGCATCCAAACGAGTTTCTGCCGCTCGTCGTCCACACGGGACAGCACTACGACGCGGCCATGTCCGAAGCCTTCTTCACTGATCTCGACTTACCGCAACCCGATGTTCATCTCGGAGTCGGTTCTGCCTCGCACGCAGCGCAAACCGCGGCGGTGATGGAACGTTTCGAGCCTGTAGTTATTCAGGAAAAGCCTGACTGGGTATTGGTTGTCGGCGACGTTAATTCCACGTTTGCCGCCGCGCTGGTGTGCGTGAAACTGGGCGTGAAGGTCGCACATGT
>JBKPNP010000867.1:0-4435 GCA_046732775.1 Acidobacteriota bacterium | reverse complement strand
GACTGACGAAGACGAAGCCTTCCGGCTCGGTTATGCGCGCGGTGAGTCGTATCAAAAACGGATGCGGGAGCAATACAAAGCTTGAGAGATCTGCTGCTGAACCTCGCGGTGCTGGTTGGCATACTCGGCATCAGCGCGATCATCACCGCCTGGTTTGCGCGCACGATGTACATCCGTTGTTTAGAGTGTGGCACCCTCAACGCTCGGCGCCGGACGCAGTGTCGTTCGTGCCAGAAGGATTTATGATGAGGGCCGTGCGGCGGGTCCGCATTTGCCTGGCAGTACTATTCCTGTTCCTGGTTCATTCCGACATCATGTCACAAAATCAGAATCCCCCGGTTCCACCAGATTGGCTCACGCACGCAGAGCAAACTGACTATCGCGAGACGCCTCGTTACGCTGAAACCATCGCCTACGCGCAACGGCTCGACCGCGCTTCACCGCTGATAAGTTTTCGCAGCTTCGGCAAGAGCGGCGAAGGCCGGGACTTGCCGCTCTTGATTGCAACCGAAGGCGAAACGTTTACACCCGAGGCTGCGAGGCGTGCTCAAAAAGCAGTAATCCTGATTCAGGCGTGTATTCACGCCGGCGAGCCCGACGGTAAGGACGCGGGTCTGGCATTGCTGCGCGACATCGCGATTACCAAAACGCAGCCGGGTCTACTCAAGAACCTCGTGGTGCTCTTCATTCCGATTTACAACACCGACGGCCATGAGCGTGTCAGCCCTTACAATCGCATCAACCAGGACGGTCCGGCCGAGATGGGATGGCGGACGACCAGCACCTATCAAAATCTCAATCGCGATTACATGAAGGCGGACACGCCGGAAACGCGCGCCTGGTTGTCGTTGTGGAATGAATGGCGTCCTGATCTGTTCATCGACTGTCACGTCACTGACGGCGCTGACTACCGTTACAACATCACTTATCAACATGAGCATCACGCCGGCATTCCCGAGAGCGTGCTCGCCTGGGAACGAAGAGTAATCGACGAGCGGGTGGCGCCGGCGACGGAATCTGCCGGAAACATTGTCTCGTGGTATTTGGAGTTCATTGACAACCGCGACCTGCCGAAAGGCATTCGCGATTTCAACGGCAGCCCGCGCTTCTCGACCGGATATACGCCGCTTAGAAACCGTCCGGGAATTTTGATCGAGACTCATATGCTCAAGCCTTACAAGCCGCGCGTGATCGGAACGTACGATTTTCTGCGATTTACCCTCGCTGAAGTTAGTCGGGATCCGCAAAGCTTGCTGACCGCGGTGCGTGAGGCTGACGAGAAGACCGTGGCTGACGGCCGCACCTATGATCCCGCGCGGCGTTTTCCGATCGATTTTGAGTTGAGCGATAAGGCCGTGCCATACCAATTACGCGCCGTCCAGTATCACACGGAGAAGAGCGAGGTCTCCGCAGCGGAACGCGTAATTTTCGGCACTAAGCCGCTCGATCTAACCGTGCCGATGTACAACGACTTCCGCGTGAAGACGACTGTGGCGCCGCCGCTTTATTACATCGTGCCGGCGCAATGGCGTGACGTGATTGAATTGCTTAAGGCTCACGCCGTGTCAATGCAGACGACCACCGCGCCGCTGACGATCGCGGTTGAGAGCTATCGCTTCGTTGAGGTGAAGTGGGCAGGTGGGCCGTTCGAAGGCCGGCTGATGCCGTCTTTCAAAACTGAAACGGTGCACGAGACTCGCACCTTTCCCGCGGGTTCCGCGATAGTTCCGTTGGCGCAGGAATCAGCCCGAGTCGCAATCAATTTGCTCGAACCTCAGGCGCCCGACTCTTTGGTGCGTTGGGGATTCTTTAACGCGACTTTCGAACAGAAGGAATACGGCGAAGACTACGTAGTCGAGAAACTCGCGCGCGAGATGATGGCCGCCGATCCAGCTTTGCGTGAGGAGTATCAAAAGAAGCTCGCCAGCGATCCGGCATTTGCGGCGAGCTCGCATGCGCGGCTGCAGTTCTTTTATCGTCGCTCACCGTACTGGGATAAACAGATGAACCTTTATCCAGTCGGGCGCATCCTGGAAAAACTTAAGTAGAGTTTCAAGTTTCAAGTTCCAAGTTTCAAGTTCAAAATGGCAGCGTTGAATACTTTGTGTCCGAACCTGAAACTTGAAACCTAGAGTTTTCCTAACTTGCAACTTGAAACTTGGAACTTGGAACTTTTTTACGTATTACTACCGCAACCCCGACAAAAATGAGCAGGCACGCGACGATCGTTCGCGAGTTCCAACTCTCTCCCAGAACCAACGGCGCTAATCCAAAAGCGAGCAAAGGTTGCAGGTAAATATAGACTGCGACGACGCTTGGCGGCACCCGCGTGATTGCCCACGAATTTAAGTAGTAAGCGCCGACCGTGGGCACGAGGATGATGTAACCAACCAGCAGCCACACGTTTAGCGGCAGACTCGTTAACGCTTCACCACTCCACGCGTACACAGCCACCGGCAGCGAAACGATTGCGCCCACCACAAAAACCCAGGTGATTACGTTCAACGCGCCATAACGTCGAAAGAGGTCTCGGGATACGGCGATGTACGCGCCATAACATAACGAGTTGGCCACGAGCATCAGATTTCCCACCGTAGTCTGCGCAGTGAAACTCGCACGCCACGGGTCAACCAGATAAATGACGCCGGCGGCGGCAAGCAATATTCCGAAAAAATGCCGCAGCGACGGCCGGTCGTAGCCGAGTGCGATACTGACGATCAACGTGAACACGGGGATCGTCGTCGTCAAAAGCACGGCGTTGATGGCCGTGGTTAACGACAGCGCTTTTACGAAGAGCAACTGGTTACCGACTACGCCCAGCAAGCTCGATAACAACAACCAGGCGAGCACGCGCTTTGGCAGTCGAAACAGCTCGCCGAACCTGCGTTGCAGGATCGATAGAACGAGTGCCGCGCCGAAGATGCGAAAACCAACCAGGCTGGCGCTCGACATCGAACGCAAAGCAACCTTGCCAAAGATCGGCCAGGTACCAAACATCACCTGCACGGCGATTAAGGCGAGATGCGGTGCAACCGTGTGTTCTCTCAATGTGGAACCGGTTGGCATTGAAGTTAGCGTTCCCGCGCTGCATAGAAAAAGGACCGGGACTGCCCGATCCTTTCGAAGTCCTCGTTGTCGACCTCAATTACACAACCAGGAAAAGCGGGTTCTCCAAAATCTTCTTGAACGTCTGCAGAAACTTTGCGCCCGTCGCCCCGTCCACCACTCGGTGGTCGCAGGACATCGTCACTCGCATCATTTGCCGGATCACGATCTCGTTGTCTCTCACCACCGGCTTCGGCGTCATCGCACCCACAGCGAGAATCGCTGCTTCGGGCGGATTGATGATCGCGGTAAATTCGTCGACGCCAAACATTCCCAAATTGCTGACCGAGAAGGTGGCGCCTAGATATTCTTCAGGTTTGAGCTTGCGATCGCGCGCGCGTCCGGCCAAATCACGGACCTCGGAAGCGATTTCACTCAACGACTTTCGGTCGGCGCCCCTGACGATGGGCGTAATCAAACCTTCATCAATCGCAACTGCGACGCCGATGTCTGCTTGTTCGTAGTACCGGACAATCTTGTCCTGGAACGACGCGTTGACTTGCGGGTTTTGCATCAACGCCGCCGCCGCCACTTTGATGATGATGTCGTTGACGCTGATTTTTAGTTCCGGATCGAGCTCGTTAATGCCCTTGCGCATTTCAGCGGCGCGATCCATTTCAATCTCGGTGGTGAGAAAGAAGTGCGGCACCGGTCCCAGCGACGTTACCAACCGCTTGGCTATTGTGCGACGCATCTCCGTTGCCGGTTGATCGCGATAGGCTGATGCCGCAACGGTCGCTGATTTTTGTACCGGCAGGTTTTCAACGGCGCGCAAGTGCGTCTGGCCCGGCTTCGCAGACTGCCCGGCGATAAGTCCCTCGACGTCTCGCTTGATAATTCTGCCGCCCGGCCCGCTGCCGCTTATTGACCGCAGATCGATTCCCGATTCAGCGGCCATGCGTGCGGCGAGGGGCGAAACAATCAAGCGACCCGATTGCGCAGGTTGTTGGTTACCATTTCCCGACGCCGCTTCGCTTATTGGCGCCGCCGCCTCCTCCGGTTTCGCGGCGGGTTCAGCCGGAGCCGTGGGGCTTTCCGCCGGCGCGGCAGCTGGAGGCTCTGCAGGCTTCGCCGCTGCTGGCGCCTCGGTAGCCAGTGCCGAAATATCTTCGTCAGGCTCACCGATGATGGCGATCAACTGACCGAGCGGCGCCGATTCCCCTTCCTGAATCAGAATCTTCCGGAGGATGCCGCTGCCGAGCGCCTGCATCTCCATCGTGGCCTTGTCCGTGTCGATCTCCGCAAGCGGTTCGCCCATCGAAACCTTGTCGCCTTCTTTTTTCAACCAACGAGAGAGCTGTCCCTCTTCCATCGTCGGCGAAAGCTTCGG
>JBKPNP010000866.1:0-3046 GCA_046732775.1 Acidobacteriota bacterium | reverse complement strand
GTTCGCTAATTCCATAATCATCACGAATGAAACAAATGAAACTTCGTCGCCGCCGAACCGCACTCTTTCTTTCAGTTCTTACCATCGTTTCCGGCTTTATTTTTAGCTCGCCCGCGTCAGCCAACCGGCGCAGGCCCCTTTCAACGGCGTACGTTTCGCAGCCGCAAATTGCTCAAATCGTAAAAGAGATCGACGCGCGGAATATTGAACGGACTATCCGCAAACTTGTCTCGTTTGGCACGCGCAACACGCTATCGGCTCAGAACGATCCAAATCGCGGCATCGGAGCGGCTCGCGATTATTTGTTCGCTGAGTTTTCCAAAGCCGCGCAAGAGTCGGGCGGACGGATGACGGTCGAGAAGCAAACTTTTGAACAGCCAAAAGCAGCGCGTGTTCCAACCCCAACGATGGTCACGAATGTCGTTGCCACGTTGCGGGGAACGCAGCCCGAATCCGCAGCGCGCACATATGTTGTCAGCGGTCATTATGATTCTATGTGTGGGAGCCCGACTGACGCTGTTTGCGACGCCCCCGGCGGAAATGATGATGCTTCCGGCACTGCCGCCGTCCTCGAAATGGCGCGGGTGATGGCAAAGTATGAATTTGATGCCACCATAATTTTCATGGCCGTCGCGGGTGAAGAGCAGGGGTTGCTCGGCTCCACTTACGCGGCTGAACAGGCAAAGATCAAGGGCGTAGACATCGAAGCGATGTTCACCAATGACATTATTGGTAACTCGCTCGGCGGCAACGGAGTTCGCAATACGAATACGGTGCGAGTGTTTTCGGAAGGCGTGCCTTCAAATGAGAAACCGGAAGAAGCGACGGTGCGCCGAGGTGTGGGCGGTGAGAACGACTCAAGCTCTCGTCAGATCGCGCGCTTCATAAAAGACATCGGAGAATTTTACGTTGGCGGCATGAACGTGATGATGGTTTACCGTCGCGATCGTTACTTGCGCGGCGGCGATCACATTCCGTTCCTCGAACGCGGCTTTCCCGCCGTCAGGTTTACCGAAACAAACGAAAACTACAACCACCAACACCAGAATGTTCGCCTTGAAAATGGCGTGCAGTATGGCGACCTGCCGGAGTTTGACGATTTCAACTACATCGCGAACGTGGCGCGTGTGAACGCGGCTGCGTTGGCGGCGTTGGCGCTTGCGCCTGCACGCCCAAAAAACGTGGCCGTGGTCACCACCCGACTTACGAACGATACGGAACTGAAGTGGGACGCCAACAAGGAACCCGACGTGTTGCGATATGAAATTGTTTGGCGCGAAACCACGTCGCCTGTTTGGACGAACGCGCGGGCCGTGGGCAAGGTCACCAGCTATACGATGTTGCGAATGTCTAAGGACAACTATTTTTTCGGCGTTCGCGCAATCGACAAGCAGGGCAACAAATCACCCGTTAGCTTTCCACATCCGGTCCGCTGAATATCTGAAAAGCGAGCTGACGCAAGCTTTTCGTTCCGCGAGACATCCTAAGCTCAAAAAGAATGTTTTCCTGGTATCGCGCGCAGGCGAAACTCCACGGCACGGTCGCGGCCACGCGGTTACTCGCGCGCGTTATTCGCTACCGGCTGCCGGTAGTTATCAGTAACGATCTGCTGCCTGCGACTTTGGAATGCCCGTGTTGCGGTTGGCAGGGTCGCCGGTTTTTGGATTACATCGAAATTGGCTATCACATCCCCAATGCTGCATGCCCTCAATGCGATAGCCACTCGAGGCATCGCGCCTTCTATCTTTGGTTGAAGAATGAATACCGTTTGGACGAGAAAAAAGGCCGGGCGTTAATCTTCGCCCCCGAACGCGCCCTGGCGCCACTCTGGAATGCGGCGCGCGAGCTGAAAATAGTTAAAACTGATCTTCAAGCCGAACGCGGTGTCGATTTGTTGTCTGATGTGGCGCAGCTTCCGTTTGCCGACCAATCGGTGAGCTTGATTTGGTGTCATCACGTGCTCGAGCAGGTGCCGGATGATCGGGCCGCAATGGGCGAACTGTTGCGAGTGCTGGAATCTGACGGAGAGCTAATAATTTCCGCCGGCTCGACAGGACGCGAGACGACGGAGGAGTTTGGCGCTGCAAACCAAAGGTTTTCCGGCAACCAACGCGTCTACGGCGCCGACTTCGCCGATCGTTTACGCGCAGCCGGCTTCAACGTTACAGCGCAAACGTACAATCTAACCGCCGGCGAATTGAAGCGTTATGGAATTTATCCGGAGACGTTTTATCGCTGCACGAAGGCTGCCTAAAAAGTATTCTGAGGTCTGCACTCGTCGGCGATCATGGGATCGTAAGTTAGAGTCGAAGGTTGATCGTTCTTTGCCGGACGTCTATTGAGTCCGCAGGCAATGCGATTGTGCCACCTGGTAAGACCAGACATGCGCGCCGCAAATGTCGGCAGATCATCGTCAGCCGCAATCACCGTCCGGCGCAATTCAAACAAATTCGCATCATTCCCGTTCTGGCCAAGCACAGTCGACACGGCGCAGGAATAACCAACCGACCGCGCCATCGCGGAGATGTCAGGGGAGGTTCGCCCGTGAGGGTAGGACAGTGCAAACGACTGCGGCTGCAAATTCTGTTGCAGCATTTCCAGCGACTTTTGTAACTCACTTTGCGCCGCGCCGCGGGAGATGTCGGTCAGCGCCGCATGAGTGCAGGTGTGAGAACCAAATTCCAATCCTGCGTCGATCAGCCGCCGAATCTCTGACCAGGAAAGATAGGCGTCGTCGTCTTCGGGCTGCCAGTGGCCGTTGAGACTTGATTGCTCCTGAGTAAAGGTTTCTCCAGTCACGACAAACGACGTTGCTGGTATCGAACGCTCGAGGAGAAGGGGAGCTACCACGGTAAGAAAGTTTCGTACGCCATCGTCGAACGTAAGGACCGCCGCATTCGCGGGCAGCTTACGGTGCTCGCGATGCGCGCGAACATAATCCGCGAGCGAGATGATGCGGTAGTGCCGTTGAAGATAATTGAGTTGTTCTACAAATGCATCAAAACGCAGATGCAGTTTGTGCGGATCGTTCGCCTTTGGTTCCAAT
>JBKPNP010000865.1:0-4833 GCA_046732775.1 Acidobacteriota bacterium | reverse complement strand
TTGCAGCCGGTGTAGGCCTGGCGCATCAACTCGAGATAACTGACGACGTGCTGGTCGTACAACGGGTATCCATGAAACTCCTCGAGCAAATTGAACGCGATGTGCGGTTTGTGCTCCATCAGAGCGTCGCCGATTACGTTCAATTGATTGTAAAGCCCGATAGGGTAGACATCGTGGCCCATCTTCTTGAGCGTTGAGGTCACATCGTATTCAGTTTTGACTTCGGCTTTCTCTTTGTCGCTAAGACCATCGAGGGTATCTGGCGGCACGAGGTCTTGATGCACCAGGACAATTATGCGGAGCTTCTTTTTGGGTTCGAAAGTCATCAGGACATTGCGGACCAACTAAAGCGCGATCCGATGATAACCCGAATGCAGCACGTTCATTACCTGAACTGTCAAAACAATCATTACACGCCGGCGCGCTTCTCTCATCGGGGTGGCTACGCGTAACTTCAAATCTTTGCAGCGGTCGATCATGTTTTCGAGCACATGATCGATCGTGTACTGGTGTACTCCGGTTCCCTCGGCAACAATTTGACGCACTTCTCGGCGGACAGATCGCAGGAAGCCCGCCGCGCTTTGTTTCGACTTGTGGCGTGGATCATCAGAAAAAATGCGCAGCAGATCACGGTCGTAAACGGCCGGCCAATCGAAATTATATTTCTCGCGCTTGCGTCGGTAGTGTTCGCGCAGTGTGATGCGCAGTTCCGAAATCGGCTCAACCTTTGTGCGTGTGCGATTACGCGGCTTCGTGCCGGCCAAGTCTCCCATCAGCCCGTCAATGTACTCGAGCTTTTTCAGAGCCGGCCAACCTTTATAGCGGCGGCGCCAGCGCGAGCGTGGGGTTAGCCAGACGGCGAAAGTTTCAGCAAAGTCTTCAGCCGGGTGGGCCTGCGCATACCACGCCGGCAGGTGCAAAACAAACTTACGGCTGCGCGGTTTTGGTTTGTAAAAATCCGGATAGCGTTGCGCGAACGATCCGAAGTGTTCGCGCCATTGCCGTTTGAAGTGGAGACGGAAAGCCGTGTCGAGCGCATGGCCGGCTTCGTGACGAAGAATGCGCAGACACTCGTTGTCCGTGCCGCCTTCAACTTCAAGCATTTGTTTGCGCTCGAGCTGCATCAGCCGCGGATGGGCGAGATAAAAAGGAATCGCTATTCCGGGCACACCGTCCGGCGAAAACCATTCTTCTGCGAGCCAAACGTGTGGCTTGAAGCGGATGGCACGGTCGTTGAGCTCACTGTAGAGCCGAATGATGTGAGGCTCCAGAAAAGAGCCCTTGATCTTCAGTGTGAGATCGCAAATGCGGAGATCGAGCAGGTGTTCGTCGGTCAAACGATGCCAGGGAAATCGATAGCTCAACTCGCGACCTCCCGGGTCGCCGGCGCGATCGACTGTGGCTGGATCGGGCTTGAACCGCGTAAATTAGGCGTAAAATCGCAAAAAATGGCGAACGGCATTCGCACTAAGACAAATGAATCTGTTTAGAATAGCGGAGCGCGCTCATTGTAACGGCCTTCGAATGGATGCGCTAGCTGGCCGTTCCGGCGGGCAGTCACCTAATTCGAAATCCTCTGTGCAACCTCCGTGTTCTCTGTGTCTCCGTGGTGAGTCTTTTGTCTCAACTTCCACCACGGAGGCACAGAGGGCTCAGAGGTCACACAGAGAAAACCTGAAATAAAGGCCTATCGTCTCGCGGGCACGCTCGGGGTTTATGACCCAGGCATGACGCCGGTCTTCAAATACGAAGATGGACAAAATTTTTCGATGGGACACTCTTCGCAGAGTGGACTACGTGCTTTGCAGATGGCGCGCCCGTGAGCGATGAAGAGGTGCGGGAAGATCACCCAATCCTTTTTAGGAACGATCGGGATCAAGTCCTGTTCAATTTTTTCCGCGGTTTTTTGTTGCGAGAAATCGAGTCGATGCGAAAGACGCGTAACGTGTGTGTCGACAACTACGCCGGCGTGAATATCGAAGGCGTTTCCGAGCACTACGTTGGCAGTTTTCCGCGCCACGCCCGGCAACTCCAACAGCTCATCCATTGTCTGCGGCACTTCCCCACCGTATTCCTCTTTCAACATTTTCGCCGTGCCCTGGATCGAAGTCGCCTTGTTGCGAAAGAAACCGGTGGTGCGAATGTCCTGCTGCAATTCTCTGGGTGAGACGTTGAGGTAATCTTCGGGCTTGCGATATTTGCGGAACAGATCCTGGGTGACGAGGTTGACGCGCGCGTCAGTACACTGTGCCGAGAGGATCGTAGCGATCAATAACTCGAAAGCATTTGAGTGGTTCAACGAACACTTCGCGTCGGGGTAGGCACGTTTGAGGCGAGCGATCACTTTACGGACGCGAGCTTTTAAGGTTGTGATGTCTTCAGGCATTTGAAACTTTTGGAGTGCGGTGACCTGTCACCGCTTTAAGAGTCGCGACCTGTCGCGACCGTGTTAACAAAGACTTGATTGTAAGAAGCTGGGCGACAGGTCGCCCAGAAAACAAAGCGGTGACAGGTCACCGCACTCCAAAAGTCAGGTGCGTTAGGCGGTTTTATCTAAACGTCATCTTCTTCCGTGTGCGATCTTCGTTGCTTCGGGCAATCCACGCAAACGCAGCATCGCCAGTACACCCAGCAATGGACCCGGCGCCAGCGCTACGAACGCGTAACGCCAGCCGACAGCTTTAACCAGGTAAGGTATCAACTCGATCGAGACGGTCGTCAACAAAAATCCAACGCACGTTTGCATGGTTAACGCTGTACCGACGTAGCGCGGATCGCCGAGCTCGGTGACGCATGCGGAAAACTGCGCGGAGTCGGCCACGACGGATGCGCCCCAGATCGCCGCGACGATTAACAGTAGAAAGGGATTTCCGCCAAAGAGGAAGCCGATCACCAAACAACAACTGCCACTGATCGCCATCGCCCATGAGGTTACGACTGTGCGTCCGAGCCGGTCTGCCAGTAACCCAGCCGCAATGCAACCCAACGCTCCGCAACCGATGACGAGAAAAGACGCCACTTCCGCGAACACGTTCGGCATTTTTGACACCAACAGGCTGGCGCGAATCATCACCGGAATCCAAAGCCACATCGCGTAGAGCTCCCACATGTGGCCAAAATAGCCGAAGCTCGCCAGCCGCACGCCCCGGTTACTGAAAACAGCCGTTGCCTGTCTCCAGTCAAACTTAGCGGCGGGCAAAGCGTGTGGGCCGTCATCGACAAAAAGCAAAACTATCAGTCCCGACATGATCGCTAATAGCGAAATGAAGAGAATGTTTTGCCGCCAGTTCGAACTGCCCACGCCGTTCACGAGGTAGGGCGATGCTTTGCCGAGCGTCAGCGCACCCACGAGTACGCCGAGCGCCATGCCGCGTCCGGTGCGAAACCAGCTGGCCATAATTTTCATGCCGGGCGGGTAGACACCGGCGAGAAACAATCCAGTGAGAAAACGTAGCGCGATAGCGCTCAACGGGCCATGCGCGTAGGCGCCGAGCGCGGCGTTTGCCAACGCCCCGGCGAGCGCCGACGCGGCGAACAGGTGACGAACGCTAATGACATCGGGAAGATTCAAGAAAGCGCTGAGCAACGTGCCGCAGACAAAACCGAGTTGCACGGCAATGGTTAACCAGCCGGCTACCGACTCGCTCAAACTCCACTCCGCGCGCAATTGCGGAACGACAGCAGACGCGCTAAACCATAGCGACATACCAAGGAGTTCTGCGAGGGACAGCAGCACAAGCGTACGCCATCGTCCGGGCGTGGTGTCGGTGGTGACGTTAGTTGTCGATGCTCTTTTTGCAGCCATTCGGGATTGCAGAGAATACTAGATCAGAGCGCGCGCGTCCCGCCCGCATTCACTATTTCGCGCTGCGCGCTCATTGCGGGCGCGACGCCTTAATCGTTGAGTGGCGGCGTAGCCCTCCATGACTGTCGGGCTACTGCCCCGGCGCTGACGGCGCACTCTCACTCGCGGTGAGTAGGCGCCGCGTCTTAAGCGCAGCATCGGCCTGTCGGAAGAGAACCGTGAGACTATATGAGGCGACTCCGCAGGGGCAGTAGCCCGACAGTTATGGAGGGCTACGTTGCCATTCAAGTACGGCATTCCTCGTATGGTTCCCAATCCCAGCGTTGCGATAGACCTCAGCGTATGACTGGAGCGCGGGCGTCCCGCCCGCATTCACTATTTCGCGCTGCGCGCTCATTGCGGGCGGGACGCCCGCGCTCCAGTCACGGTCTCATCGAATCGTGATATTCTGAACTCATCCGTACACAAGAAATATTGTGCGCCGCGCTCTACAGCCCCCAACTGTTAACGACCGGGCGGATTGCTAATAACCGACACGATTCACACGAAAGCTGGCCGTTCTAAAGTATGAGTGAGTTCTTTGCTTCACTCTCCGAAACGTTTGGCAGCCCATCCGACTATGCGGATGAGCAACCGGTGAGAGCTGAGCTTTTCAGCGTCGAACGTTTGGAGCAATACGCGCAGGCTTTAGCAGCTGCGCAAAAAACCGTGCAGAAAAAAGGGCGCGCGCAACTCTTGCCGCGTCTCGAAGACAACGGGCGCAAGCTGATTGCCGCGTATCGCATGCTCGTCGAAGCGATCCAAAACGGCCGCGCGATCTCACCCGCCGCTGAGTGGCTGATCGACAACTTTCACATCGTCGAAGAACAACTGCGCGAAATACGCGAGGACCTTCCGAAAAGTTATTACCACGAATTGCCGAAGCTTGCCGGCGGACAACTGAAAGACTACCCGCGTATTTATGCCGTCACCCTGGCGCTGATTGCACACACTGACTGCCGCCTCGACACGAACACGTTGCGCCGTTT